>NZ_JBHVVI010000029.1:26851-78353 GCF_042883685.1 Kitasatospora sp. NPDC058190 | reverse complement strand
TTTGTAAACAAGACGCGGGGGGGGGCTGTCTATCGACTGCCCGCCCCGGCTTCTTGCCGGTTCAGGACGGCTCAGGACGGAGGGGTGGACCGCTCGCGCCGGGTGAACACCCGCCGCACCGGCCCGGTGACCGCCTCGACGGCCCGGCCGACCCGGGTGCCGACGGCTGTACGGGCCGCCCGCACCGCGTCGGAGGTCCGCCACCACAGCTGCGCCGAGGACGGCGGCAGCAGCAACGCCCGGGCCCGGTCCATCCGCCCGGCGCCGCTCCACAGACCGTGCCGGGCGGTGCGGACGTCGGCGGCCAGCGCAGCCGTGGTGACCTGCCCGGCCGGGGCGTAGAGCACCCGCTCGGTGGCCAGCGCCAGGCGCCCGGCCGCCGCCGCCGCGTCCGCGTCCAGCTCCGCCTTCTCGGTGATCCTCCTGGCGGCCGAGCGCGGGGTGCGTGACTCGTCCGGGGGAATTCCGAGGTCCCAGGCGGAGTCGATCAGCTCGTCCCAGGCGGCCAGCACCTGGGCGTCGGTCAGTTCGAGCGGGCCGTCCCCGCCGGGGCGGCGCCGTCCGCCGCCGAGCCGGCGGCGGCGCAGGGCCGTGCGCCAGAGCATCGGCGCGAGCAGCAGTGCGATCACCACCAGTACCGCGGCCAGGGCGCCGAGCACCTGCGAGGAGAGCGGCCAGGACTGCTCGCCGGCCTGGTCGACGGCCTTGTTCTTGGCGCCGCAGTCACCCAGCTGGCGCTGCTTGGCGGTGCAGTTCGAGCTGCTGGTCGGCGCCGGGACGGCGGCCGCGCTCGACGCGGCGGCGGTCGGCTGCTGGGTGGGCGCCGTGGTCGGGGCGCTGGACGCCTCCTGGTAGTGGGCCGGGACACCGCGGCTCGGGGTCGGCTCGAAGCGCATCCAGCCGTAGCCGGAGAAGTACAACTCGGGCCAGGCGTGGTACATCCGGCCGGTGACCGAGTAGACGTCGCCGCCCTTGCTGTCGCCGGGGGTGAAGCCGACCGCGACCCGGGACGGGATCTTCAGCACCCGGGCCATCGCCGCCATGGTGGAGGCGAAGTGCACGCAGAAGCCCCGGCGGTCGCGCAGGAAGACCGCGATCGCGTCGCTGCCGGTGCCGCCCGCGACGTTGGTGTCGTACTTGAACTGCGGGCCGGTGAACCAGTTCACCAGTGCCGTCGCCCGGTCGTAGTCGTTCTGCGCCTTGGCGGTGACGGCCTTGGCCTGCTCGGCGACCACCGGTGGCAGGTCGGCGGGCAGGGCGGTGTAGTGGTCCCGGATGTCCTGCGGGGCGAGCGGCGCGGCGCGCAGCTCGCCGGCGGTGGGCCGCAGGTCCAGCGAGGTGACCTGGTAGTGCAGGCCGCGGATGGCCTTGTCGTTGGTCGGCACCACGGTGCGGGTCAGCGGGTCGAGCTTCCAGTCGCCGCGGTTGGGGAGCTGGACGGAGGCGGCCGGGTACGGCATCGGCAGCCAGCTCTTCTCCAACCGGTCGCTGACCTGGAAGTCGCCCTCGATCCGGGGGACGTCGGTGCTGCGCAGGCCCTCGGGGGAAGGCAGGGTGGCCGGGAGGTCGTTGACGACGGAGCTGCTGAGCTTCCAGCTGGTGCCGTCGAACTGGTCCAGGGAGCCGGTGCGCAGGTAGATCTGGCCGGCCAGGTCGCTGTCCAGGGTGTAGCTGAGCAGCTCGGTGTCGGTCGGTTTGGTGACCGCGGCCTCCAGGCTGACCAGCGGGTCGAGGCTGGTCGTCACGCTGCCCGAGGTGCCCTTGCCGGAGGACCCGCCGGAGCCGGAGTCCAGCAGCCCCAGGTCCCAGCGCGGCAGGAAGACCGGCAGCAGCATCGCCAGGGCCAGCGCCAGGACGCCGACCTGTTGGCCGCCCGGGCTGACCCGGCTGGAGCCGACCGTGCCGCGCGCGCCGCCGCGGAAGACCCGGCCCCAGCGGGAGACCCGGTCCTGGCCCTCGGCGAACAGCAGCATCAGGTAGCCGGCCGCGGCCAGGCCGAACCAGACCCAGCTGCCGTGGTCCCCGGCCAGGGCGTTGCCGGTCGAGTACAGCGCCAGCAGCGGCAGCCCGGCCAGCGCGGAGCGCCGGTAGGTCACCGCGACGGTGTCCACCAGGACGGCGATCAGGCCGACCGAGGAGACCAGGATCAGCCGCAGTCCGGCGGTCGGAGGCGCCGGGATGGCGTACTGGGTGATGTCGTCGATGCCGGAGGAGAAGACCCGGCTCAGCACCCGCATCGCGTTCGGGCCGGGCAGCACGCCGCCGGTCATCCCGGAGCCGGCGAAGCCGATCAGCATCAGCAGGAGCAGCACCAGCAGCTGCGCCACCGGCACCGTCCAGCGGAACAGCGGGGAGCGGCGCAGGCCCGCTCCGACCGCCGCGATCACGGCGATCACCAGGACGGCGTGGGTGAGCCAGCTCCGGGTGGTGAGCAGCGGGAGCATGCACAGCGCGGCGAGGGTGGTGGCCAGCACCGAGTACACGGTCAGTTTGGCCCGGGTGGTCACGCGCCGGCCTCTTCTCGGTAGGGGGCGGTGGTCTTAGCGCCCTCGGCGGCCCGCCACAGGTCCGGTACGGAGTCCCCGGCACGCACCGGCAGGACCGTCCAGCCGGCCTCGCGCAGCTGCCGGACCCGCTTGCGGAACTCGTCGCCGCCGGTGTTCGGGGCGACCATCCGCAGGCCGGCCCAGGTGTCGGTGTCGAGCAGGAAGGCGATCGCCCCGCCGGTACGGCTCCGCAGTCGCGCCAGTCGGGCGGTCTGCGCCTCGTCCAGCGCGCCGATGACGGCGACCAACAGGCCCTCGCCGCCGGCCCGCAGCGGCTCCTCGGCGCGGGACAGCCCGCCGCCGTCGGAGAGGTCGGCGACCGCGAGGGCGTCCAGGATCAGCCCGGAGGTGTCGGCGGCGACGTTGTTGCCGCCGGTGCCGGGGCCGGGCACCCACTGGCCGGTGTCGGTCAGCAGGTGGGTCTGGTAGCCGCGCTCCAGCAGGTGCACGGCGACGGAGGCGGCGCAGCTGACCGCCCACTCGAAGGAGGAGGCCGGGCCGCTGCCGCGGTGGCCCACCTCGCGGGTGTCCAGCAGGACGGTGGCCCGGGCCTTCTGGGGCTGTTCCTCGCGGCGCACCATCAGCTCGCCGTACCGGGCGGTGGAGCGCCAGTGCACCCGGCGCAGGTCGTCGCCGGGCCGGTACTCGCGCAGGATCACGTCGTCGTCGCCGGCCAGCGCGAGGGTGTGGGTGTGGCTCTCGCCCTGGCCGATCCACTCGCCGCTGAGCCGCACCTGCGGCAGCACCTGGACCTGTGGGACGACGGTGAGTACGTCGGAGGCGGTGAAGGCGCGGTTGACCTCGCACATCCCGAACGGGTCGGACAGCCGCAGCTGCAGCGGCCCGAGCGGGTAGCGGCCGCGCAGGTCGGAGCGGACCCGGTAGGAGACCTCGCGGAAGCCGCGCGGCTCGACCCGGTCCAGCACGAACCGCGGGCGCGGCCCGAGCACGTACGGGACCTTGTCCTCCAGGAGCAGCAGGCCGGTGGGCACCCGGGAGACGTTGTCGACCCGCAGGTGGACCCGGGCCTCCTGGCCGGCGATCGCCCGGTGCGGGTTGAGCCGGCGGCCGCTGGCCACCCGGTAGCGGGTGTTGGCGACCACCAGGGCGGCGACCAGCGGCAGCGCGGCGAGCAGCACGCCGACCCGCAGCAGGGCGTCCTGGTTGAGCAGGTAGGCGCAGACCACCGCGGTCAGTCCGGCCGCGAGGAAGGAGCGGCCGCGGGTGGTGAGGCCGTGCAGTCCGGCCCGCAGTCCACCCGTCTGATCGGATGAGGCCACCTCAGCCCCTCCGGACGGCCGGGCCGCCCTGCGGACGCGGCAGCGGCAGCCGGGCGACCAGGTCGGTCACGATCTGCTCGGAGGTACGGCGGCTGAGCTGGGTCTCGGCGGTCGGCATCAGGCGGTGCGCGAGGACCGGGACGGCCAGGCGCTGGATGTCGTCCGGGGTGACGTAGTCGCGTCCGTCCAGCGCGGCGGCGGCGCGGGCGGCCCGGACCAGGTGCAGGGTGGCGCGCGGCGAGGCGCCCAGGCGCAGCTCGGGGCTGGTGCGGGTGGCGGCGACCAGGTCGACGGCGTAGCGGCGCACCGGGTCGGCGATGTGCACGGTGCGGACCAGGTCGACCAGCTTGAGGATGTCGGTGGCGTGCGCGACGGGCTGGAGGTCGGCCAGCGGGCTGGCACCGGCGTGCACGTCGAGCATCGCGAACTCGGCCTCGGGGCTGGGGTAGCCGATCGAGATCCGGGCCATGAAGCGGTCCCGCTGGGCCTCCGGGAGGGGGTAGGTGCCCTCCATCTCGACCGGGTTCTGGGTGGCCACGACCATGAACGGCGAGGGCAGCTCGTAGCTGGTGCCGTCGATGGTGACCTGGCGCTCCTCCATGGACTCCAGCAGCGCGGACTGGGTCTTGGGCGAGGCGCGGTTGATCTCGTCGCCGACCACGATCTGGGCGAAGATCGCGCCCGGACGGAACTCGAAGTCGTGCCGCTGCTGGTCGTAGATGTTGGTGCCGGTGACGTCCGAGGGCAGCAGGTCGGGCGTGAACTGGATGCGGCGCACGGTGCAGTCGACCGAGCGGGCGAGCGCCTTGGCCAGCATGGTCTTGCCGACGCCGGGCACGTCCTCCAGCAGCAGGTGGCCCTCGGCGAGCAGGACGGTCAGGGCGATCCGGACGGCCTCCGGCTTGCCCTCGATCACGCTCTCGATGTTGGCGCGGACGCGGTCCACGACCGCGGCGAGCTCGGGGAGTCCGACCTGGCGGTACCCGTTCGCCCTCTGTTCTCCCCCCGCAGGACTGCCGAGATCGGCCTGGTCGTTGTAGCTCGTCACCCGTTTACGCTCCCTGGCGCCCTGTGCCGGCCTCACCCGAGGCCGGACCCCCACCCCATGCTTGACGCGGCCGTCCCGGGGGCGGTTCCGACGGCGGATCCGGCGCCGGGGTGGCGGCCCGCGGCCCGGCCGCCCCAGGTGGTTCGGGGTCCGACCGGCAGGCGCATTCTCCCCCGGGCGGTGGCCCGAAGTCACCATTCGGCTGTCCCCGAATGCGCTGTGACTCGACCGCTCGCCTCCGGGGGGCGGCTCGGGGCGGGGACTCGCCCGCTCGCCTCCGGGGGGCGGCTCGGGGCGGGGACTCGCCCGCTCGCCTCCGGGGCGCGGCTCGGGGTGGGGGCCCGAGAGAGCGCGCGTGTCAGACGATCTCGCGCAGCAGCCCGGTGTGGACGTCGAAGACGAAGCCGCGGACGTCGTCGGTGTGCAGCAGGAACGGGGAGGTGCGCACCCGCTGCATGGACTGGCGCACGTCGCCGTCCAGGTCGACGAAGGACTCCACCGCCCACTGCGGGCGCTGGCCGACCTCCAGCTCCAGCTCGCGGCGGAAGTCCTCGGTGAGTCCGAGCAGGCCGCAGCCGGTGTGGTGGATCAGCGCGATCGAGCGGGTGCCGAGGGCGCGCTGGCTGATGGTCAGGGAGCGGATGGTGTCGTCGGTGACGACGCCGCCCGCGTTGCGGATGACGTGCGCGTCGCCCAGTTCGAGGCCGAGCGCCGCGAACAGGTCGAGGCGGGCGTCCATACAGGCCACCACGGCGATCTTCTGCACCGGGCGGGCGTCCATGCCGCCGTCCCGGAAGGTCACCGCGTACTCGCGGTTGGCCGTCACGAAACGGTCGATGATGACGGGTCGGGTGGTGTCGGCAGCGGCGTTCGGCGTGGGCCGGTCGGGGGTCACTGTCATGGTGGCGACGTTAGTGCGATTCCGGGCCCCGCGGTGGGGTCGGGAGCTACAGAACCGGCCGCTGTGATCGAGTGCATAGCGACAACGGGAGGGTTTGTCCGAGCTGGTCCCGGAGTGGGTTCGTACCCGGTCGCTCGACCGGGGCGCGCGGCGCTCGTCGGGGCTCGCCGGCCGGGTCCTCCACCGGGCCGCTCCGACGGCCGCGACCTGCGGTGATCCGTACCGCCGCCCGGGTGGTGCGCCGGAGCGGACCATTGACTGCCGGGGGCCGCGCGATAGAGTTGCGCCGCACTGGAGCACACCCGCCGGAGCCCGTCAACCGGGCCTTGTCGGCCGGTGTGGACCGGTCGATGCGGCTCATGGCCTCCACCCGCTCCGTGCCCACCTGGCGCACCTTCCCCGGCGCCGGGCGGTCACGACCTTCCCCCTGAGCGGGCGGGGACCACGGGCCGCGTCGTCGTGTCGGGGGACGGTGGGCGAGAATGGTCGGAGCTCCCGGAGATCGGGCTGCTCCGCACCGAGGAAGGGCGCCACCGCGCATGACCACCAACGAACCGGGTCCCAAGCACGTTCCGGTGATGCTGCAGCGGTGCATGGACGCCCTCGCCCCCGCGATCTCGCGCCCCGGTGCCGTGGTGGTGGACGCCACCCTCGGACTCGGCGGGCACAGCGAGGCGCTGCTCACCCAGTTCCCGGAGGTCCGGCTGGTCGCGGTGGACCGCGACCCGCAGGCGCTGAAGCTGTCCGGCGAGCGGCTGGCCCCGTTCGGCGACCGGGCCACCCTGGTGCACGCGGTGTACGACGAGATCCCCGAGGTGCTGGAGCGCCTGGGCATCGACGAGGTGGACGGCATCCTGTTCGACCTCGGCGTCTCCTCGATGCAGCTGGACGAGGCCGACCGCGGTTTCGCGTACGCCCAGGACGCGCCGCTGGACATGCGGATGGACCAGACCCGGGGGATCAGCGCGGCGGAGGTGCTGAACACCTACAGCCACGGTGACCTGGCCCGGATCCTCAAGGTGTACGGCGAGGAGCGGTTCGCCGGGAAGATCGCCTCGGTCATCCTGCGGGAGCGGGCCAAGGAACCGTTCACCAACAGCGCGCGTCTGGTCGAGTTGGTGCGCAACGCCATTCCGGCGGCGACCCGTCGGACCGGCGGGAACCCGGCCAAGCGGACGTTCCAGGCACTGCGGATCGAGGTCAACGGCGAGCTGGAGGTCCTGGACCGGGCGATCCCGGGGGCGCTGGACGTCCTGGCGCTCGGCGGCCGGATGGTCGTGATGTCGTACCAGTCGCTGGAGGACCGGCTGGTGAAGCAGTACTTCGCCGCCGGGGCGACCAGCACCGCCCCGCCGGGGCTCCCGTTCATCCCGGAGGAGCACCAGCCCTGGCTCAAACTGATCACCCGAGGTGCCGAGCTGGCCACCGAGCAGGAGATCGAGGAGAACCGGCGCGCCGCGCCCGTCCGACTGCGGGTGGCGGAGAGGATCAGGGACCGAAGCAAGCGGGGCTGAGGCTCGGCGGGGTCCGAAGGGCGGAGGAAAGCGGTGGGGCCGGTGGCCGGTGAGGTCCGGGCGGGGCGGGGAGGACTCCCCGGACAGGGCAGGGCGCGCATCACGGTCCGGCCGGGGCGGCGCCCCGTGCGGGGGCGCACGCCGTTCGCGGTGCTCGTGGTGATGCTGCTGGCCGGCGGTCTGTTCGGGCTGCTGGCGCTGAACACCGCGCTCAACGAGGGTTCCTTCGAGCTGTCCCGGCTGCAGAAGCAGACCACCAAGGCGACCGACGAGCAGCAGAGTCTCCAGCACGAGATCGACCAGAGCTCGGCCCCGGACGCGCTGGCCAAGCGGGCCGGCGAGCTGGGCATGGTCCCGGCCGGGGGGATGGCCTTCCTGGACGTGCCGAACGGAGGCAAGGTGATCGGCACACCCGGACCGGCGCAGGACAGCCCGCCGGTGAAGAAGTCGACGGTCGATCCGTGGCCGATGAAGGCCTCCCCGGCTGCGCAGGGCGCCCCGGCGCCTTCGGCGCGGCCCACCGCGCAGCCGACCACCCCGGCCGCGGCCCCGTCGACGCCGACCCCGGCGGCCTCGGCCGGTGACTCGGTGATCCAGCTCAACCCGGTCTCGCCCGCGCCGCACGGGGGTGGCAACCGGTGACCACTCCCCGTCAGCCGTCGGGCTCGGGCTCCGGTTCGGGCCGTCGTCAGCCGCCGCGCACCGGTGCGCCCCGGCCCGCCGCGGGCCGCAGCCAGCCGGCGAAGGGCCAGGCCGCGAAGCCGCAGGCCGCGAAGCCACAGCCCGTCAAGCCTCAGCCCGCCAAGCCGCAGGCCGCCAAGGGCCAGCCCGCGCGCGGCCAGTCGGCCAAGGCCCAGCCCGCCAAGGCCACCGCCGCCCGTACCCCGCGCGCGCCGCAGCAGCGCCGCCCCGAGGGCCGTCCGCCGGCCCGCAGCCAGGCGGCGGTGCGGCCGCGTCCGAAGACCCGCCCGCCGCAGCGCCCCAAGGCGCTGAAGCTGGCCGAGCCGAAGCGTCGGCTGCGGGTGATCACCGTGGTGCTGTCCCTGGTGTTCTCGGTCTTCGCCGGGCGTCTGGTGCAGCTCCAGCTGGTGGACGCCGACGCGCTGGCCGCCGACGCCAACACCAACCGCTACCTGAACATCCCGATCACCGCCGAGCGCGGCTCGATAACGTCCTCCGACGGGGTCGCGCTGGCGGCCACCGTCGACGCGTACGACATCACCGCCGACCCGGCGATGTTCACCCCGGAGGCGACCGGCATCCCGGACGCGCCGGAGCAGGCGGCCGCCCTGCTGTCGCCGATCCTCGGCGTGCCCAAGGAGAAGCTCGCCACCGACCTGCACACCCCCAAGACCCGCTACAAGCGGCTCGCCGCCCAGCAGACCCCGGCTGCCAAGAACCAGATCAGCGACCTGAAGTCGACCCTGGAGAAGCAGGCCGGCTCGCGCACCTGCCTGGCCCAGAAGAAGCTGCTCGGCAAGCCCGCCGACCAGGGCGGGCGGACCCGGGTGGACAACGAGTGCGCCAACCCGCTGGCCGGGGTGTTCAACCAGGAGACCCAGAAGCGGGTCTACCCGGCGGACGGCCTGGCCGCCAACCTGATCGGCTTCGTCAACGGCGACGGCGCGGGCGCGGGCGGCCTGGAACTGCAGTACCAGAAGCTGCTGGCCGGCAAGGACGGCCACAGCAGCTACGCCCAGGCGGGCGGGCGGCTGGTGCCCACCGCCGGGGGCTCGATGGACGAGGCCGTGCCCGGCAGCGACGTCAAGCTGACCATCAACCGGGACATCCAGTGGGCCGCCCAGCGGGCGATCACCGACCAGGTGGCCAACTCAGGCGCGGAGAAGGGCTACGTGGTGGTCCAGGACGTGAAGACCGGTCAGGTCCTCGCGATGGCCACCGCTCCCGGCTTCAACCCGAACGACCTGAGCCTCTCCAAGCAGTCCCAGATGGGCAACCCGGCCCTGGTCGACGCCTACGAGCCGGGCAGCACGGCCAAGCTGATGAGCCTGGCGGCCGTCCTGGACTCCGGCAAGGCCAACTGGGACACCAAGGTCACCGTGCCGAACCGGCTGGTCCGGGCGGGCCAGCAGTTCAAGGACGACGTCGAGCACGGCGACTGGTACCTGACCCTGGCCGGGGTGCTCGCCAAGTCCTCCAACATCGGCACCATCGAGGCGGTCGAGACCCTCGGCGACGGCGACCAGCTGAAGGCCAACCAGGTGCTGGACGGCTACATGCGCAAGTTCGGCGTGGCCCAGCCGACCGGCCTGAACTTCCCCGGGGAGACCCCCGGGATGCTCAAGAAGCCGGAGGACCTGGTCGCCTCGGAGAAGTACAACATCTCCTTCGGCCAGGGCCCGCTGCAGATGAACGCGCTGCAGGCCACCTCGGTGTACTCGACGATCGCCAACGGCGGGGTGCGGGTCGCTCCCAGCATCGTCCAGGGCACCACCGGGCCGGACGGCAAGTTCACCCCGACCCCGCCGGGGGAGCAGACCCGGGTGGTCGGCGAGCAGACCGCCAAGACCCTCACCTCGATGCTGGAGTCGGTCGTCGACGACGAGCAGGGCACGGGCGGCAAGGCCGCCATCCCCGGCTACCGGGTCGCCGGCAAGACCGGTACCGCCAACCGGGGGGCCGCCAACGGGGTCGGCTACGACGGCTACACCGCCTCCTTCATCGGCTTCGCCCCGGCCGACGCCCCCCGGTACACCGTCTCCTGTACCCTCCAGGGCCCGGTCAACGGCCACTTCGGCGGCCAGCTGTGCGGGCCGGTGTTCAAGCAGGTGATGGAGTTCACCTTGAAGACCATGCAGGTCCCGCCGAGCGGCAGCCAGGCGCCCAACCTGCCCGTCGAGTGGAAGCCGTGAGCGCGGATGAGCAACCAGCGGGCCGGTGCGGCCGGCGACGCCGAGAAGGCCCGGTTTGGCCCTGGGCACCCTTCGGCGGATAGCCTTCCCGCCGTGCCGAAACCCGATCAAACCACCGTGAGTCCGCCCCGCCCGACCGGGAGCGCCGCCCTGCCGCTCGCCGAGCTGGCCGCTCAGCTGGGCCTGCCGCCCGTCGAGGGCGGCGCCGTCACCGGCGTCACCCACGACTCCCGCGCGGTGCGCCCGGGCGACGTGTACGTGGCCTTCCCGGGCGCCAACCACCACGGCGCGGCCTTCGCGGCCAAGGCCGCGGACGCCGGCGCGGTGGCCGTGCTCACCGACCCCGCGGGCGCCGAGCTGGCCGCCCCCACCGGTCTGCCGCTGCTGGTCGTCGACCGGCCGCGGGCCCGGATGGGCGAGCTGGCCGCGATCGTCTACGGCCGCCCGTCCGAGCGGCTGCTGATGATCGGGCTGACCGGCACCAACGGCAAGACCACCACCTCGTACCTGGTCGAGGGCGGTCTGCGCGGCGCCGGGCGCAGCCCCGGCGTGATCGGCACCGTGGAGATGCGGGTCGGCGAGGAGCGGATCAAGAGCGAGCGCACCACCCCCGAGGCCACCGACCTGCACGCGATCCTCGGCGTGATGGCCGAGCGCGGCGCGGACGCGGTGACCATGGAGGTCTCCAGCCACGCCCTGGTCTTCGGCCGCACCGACGGGGTGGCGTACGACGTCGCGCTGTTCAACAACCTCACCCCCGAGCACCTCGACTTCCACCCGGACATGGAGGACTACTTCCAGGCGAAGGCCCGGCTCTTCCAGCCCGGCAAGTCCCGCCACGGCGTGATCAACCTGGACGACGAGTACGGCCGCCGGCTGGCCGCCGAGGCCAAGATCCCGGTGACCACCTTCTCGGCCGCCGGCGCCGCCGAGGCCGACTGGCGGGCCGTGGACGTCCAGCTCGGCCCGGTGAGCTCCACCTTCCGGCTGCTCGGCCCGGACGGTGCCGAGGCCGACGCGGTCGCGCCGCTGCCCGGCCCGTTCAACGTCTCCAACGCGGTCGCCGCGATCACCGTGCTGGTCGCCGCCGGGCTGCCGCTGGAGCTTGCCGTGGCCGGCGTCGCCGCCGTCCCCGGCGTGCCGGGCCGGCTGGAGCGGGTGGACGCCGGACAGCCGTTCGTCGCCGTCGTGGACTACGCCCACAAGCCGGACGCCCTGCAGGCCGTCCTCGCCTCGCTGCGCGAGGTCACCAAGGGCCGCCTGCACGTGGTCGTCGGCTGCGGCGGCGACCGCGACCCGCACAAGCGCGGCCCGATGGGCGCCATCGCCGCCCGCCTCGCCGACACCGCCCTGCTGACCAGCGACAACCCGCGCAGCGAGGACCCGCTGGCGATCCTCGCCAGCATGCTGACCGGCGCCGCCGCGGTGCCCGAGGCCGAGCGCGGGGCCGTCCTGGTCGTCCCCGACCGGGCCGAGGCGATCCAGCTCGCCGTCGCCCGCGCCCGGGCGGGGGACACCGTGCTGGTGGCCGGCAAGGGCCACGAGCTCGGCCAGTACGTACGAGACGAGATCCGCCCCTTCGACGACCGGGAGGTGCTGCGCGAATCCATCGCGCGGACCACGGCCGCCGGGGGCGACCGAGGAGTAGAGCAGCAGTGATCGCACTGACCCTCGCCGAGGTGGCCGCCGCGGTCGGCGGCACCCTGGACGGCGCGGACCCGGACGTCCTGGTCACCGGCCCGGTCGAGGTCGACTCGCGGAAGGTGTGCCCCGGCGGCCTGTTCGCGGCCTTCGTCGGCGAGCGCGTGGACGGCCACGACTACGCCGTCACGGCGGTCGAGGCCGGCGCCGTCGCGGTGCTGGCCTCCCGCCCGGTCGGCGTGCCCGCCGTCCTGGTCGACAGTGTGGTGGAGGCGCTCGGCAAGCTGGCCCGCACCGTGGTCGCCCGCGCCGAGGGCACCGCCGTGGTCGCACTGACCGGCTCGGCCGGCAAGACCAGCACCAAGGACCTGATCGCCCAGCTGCTCCAGCGCCACGGCGAGACCGTCTTCCCGCCCGGCTCGCTCAACAACGAGATCGGTCACCCGATGACCGCGCTGCGGGTCGAGGCCGGCACCCGGCACCTGGTCATGGAGATGGGCGCCCGGCACAAGGGCGACATCGAGTACCTCACCTCGATCACCCCGCCCCGGATCGGCCTGGTGCTCAACGTCGGCACCGCCCACGTCGGCGAGTTCGGCTCCCAGGAGGCGATCGCCGAGGCCAAGGGCGAGCTGGTCGAGGCGCTGCCCGCCGAGGGCGCCGCGATCCTCAACGCGGACGACCGGCTGGTGCGCGCGATGGCCTCCCGGACCAGGGCGAAGGTGGTCTTCTTCGGGGAGTCCCCGGAGGCCGACGTCCGGGCGACCGACGTTCGCCTGGACGCCACCGGACGGCCATCGTTCACGCTCACCACCCCGGCCGGTTCCGCTCCCGTGCAGCTGCGCCTGTACGGTGAGCACCACGTCTCGAACGCCCTCGCCGCCGCCGCGGTGGCGATGGAGCTCGGGATGACCGTCGACGACACCGCGGCAGCCCTGGGCGAGGCGGGTGCGCTGTCCCGCTGGCGCATGGAGGTCGTCGACCGGGCCGATGGTGTCACCGTCGTCAACGACGCCTACAACGCGAACCCCGACTCGATGCGGGCCGCGCTGCGGGCGCTGGTCTCGATGGGTGGCCGCGGTCCGGAGCGCCGCCGCACCTGGGCGGTGCTCGGCGAGATGCGGGAGCTCGGCGAGGACAGCCTGGCCGAGCACGACGCCATCGGGCGGCTCGCCGTCCGGCTGGACGTCACCAAGCTGGTGGCGGTCGGCGGACGCGAGGCGGCCTGCATGGAACTCGGCGCGAGGAACGAAGGTTCGTGGGGTGAGGAGTCGGTGCTGGTGTCCGACGCGGACGCGGCGGTCGAGCTGCTGCGCAGTCAGCTGCGGCCGGGGGATGTGGTCCTGGTGAAGGCGTCCCGTTCGGTGGGGCTGGAGAAGGTGGCCGAGGCCCTCCTTGCGGACGGTGCTGCCCGATGATGAAGCAGATCCTCTTCTCCGGGATGATCGGCCTGATCCTCTCGCTGGTCGGCACGCCCGCCCTGATCAAGCTGCTCGCCCGGCAGGGCTACGGCCAGTACATCCGCGACGACGGCCCCAAGGCGCACCACAGCAAGAAGGGCACGCCCACCATGGGCGGCATCGCCTTCATCCTGGCGACCCTGATCGCGTACTTCGCCACGAAGGCGATAACGGGCGACAGCCCGACCGCCTCCGGGCTGCTGGTGCTCTTCCTGACCACGGGCCTCGGCCTGGTCGGCTTCCTGGACGACTACATCAAGGTGGTCAAGCGCCGCTCGCTGGGCCTGCGGGCCAAGGCGAAGCTGGCCGGCCAGTCGATCGTCGGCCTGGTGTTCGCCATCCTGGCGCTGCAGTTCCACGACGACCGCGGGCTCAGCCCGGCCTCCGAGAAGCTGTCCTTCGTACGCGACTTCCAGTGGGCGATCGGCCCGGTGCTGTTCGTCATCTTCGCGTACTTCATGATCGCGGCGACCTCCAACGGCGTGAACCTGACGGACGGCCTGGACGGCCTCGCCACCGGCGCCTCGGTGATGGCCTTCGGCGCCTACACCTTCATCGGCGTCTGGGAGTACACCCAGAGCTGCGCCTACTTCATCTCCGCCACCAACGTCTGCTACGACGTCCGCGACCCGCTGGACCTCGCGGTGGTGGCCGCCGCCCTGATGGGCTCCTGCTTCGGCTTCCTGTGGTGGAACACCTCGCCCGCCAAGATCTTCATGGGTGACACCGGCTCGCTGGCCCTCGGCGGCGCCCTGGCCGGTCTGGCGATCTGCTCCCGCACCGAGCTGCTGCTGATCCTGCTCGGCGGCCTCTTCATGATCATCACCCTGTCGGTGATCATCCAGGTCGGCTCCTTCCGGATGACCGGCAAGCGCGTCTTCAAGATGGCACCACTGCAACACCACTTCGAACTCAAGGGCTGGAGCGAGGTCCTGGTCGTGGTCCGCTTCTGGATCATCCAGGGTCTGTGCGTGGCCGTCGGCCTCGGCCTCTTCTACGCGGGATACCGGACCGGATGATGAATCCCCAGATGATCGAGTCGCAGTTCAATGACCTGCCCGTGGTGGTCGCCGGCCTCGGCGTCTCGGGCATCAGCGCCGCGCGCGTCCTGAACGGGCTCGGCGCGAGCGTCACCGTGGTGGACGGCGGCAGCGGCGAGGGCCTCAAGGCCCGCGCCGCCGAGCTGGAGGCGCTGGGCGTCACGGTGCGCCTGGGCGACGGCGCGAGCCTGCCCGAGGGCACCCGGCTGATCGTCACCTCGCCCGGCTGGGCCCCCGACAGCCCGCTGTTCGCCGCCGCCGAGGCAGCCGGCGTCCCGGTCTGGGGCGACGTCGAGCTGGCCTGGCGGCTGCGCAAGCCGCTGCCGGGCACCGGCGAGCCCGCCCCCTGGCTGGCCGTCACCGGCACCAACGGCAAGACCACCACCGTCCAGATGCTCGCCTCGATCCTCACGGCGGCCGGCAAGCGCACCGCCGCCGTCGGCAACGTCGGGGTCTCGGTACTGGACGCGGTGCTCGCCGAGGAGCCGTACGACGTGCTCGCCGTCGAGCTCTCCAGCTACCAGCTGCACTGGGCGCCCTCGCTGCGCCCGTACTCGGCGGCGGTGCTCAACCTGGCACCCGACCACCTCGACTGGCACGGCTCCATGGAGGCGTACGCCGCCGACAAGGGCCGGATCTACGAGGGCAACGTGGTCGCCTGCGTGTACAACCTGGCCGACCCGGCCACCGAGGCGCTGGTCATGGAGGCCGACGTCGAGGAGGGCTGCCGGGCGATCGGCTTCGGTCTCGGCGCGCCGAGCCCGTCGAACTTCGGCGTGGTGGACGGCCTGCTGGTGGACCGCGCCTTCGTCGAGGACCGGACCAAGAACGCGGCCGAGCTGGGCTCCGTCGAGGACGTCAACCCGCCGGCCCCGCACAACATCGCCAACGCGCTCGCCGCGGCGGCGCTGGCCCGGGCCTACGGGGTCGAGCCGAAGGCCGTCCGGGAGGGCCTGCGGGCCTTCCGCCCGGACGCCCACCGGATCGCCGAGGTCGGCGTGGTCCGCGAGGTCACGTACATCGACGACTCCAAGGCCACCAACACCCACGCCGCGGCGGCCTCGCTGGCCGCCTACCGGCCGATCGTCTGGATCGCCGGTGGCCTGGCCAAGGGCGCGACCTTCGACGACCTGGTCCAGGGCGCGGCCGAGCGGCTGCGCGCGGTCGTGCTGATCGGCCAGGACCGGGCGCTGATCCGCGAGGCGCTGGAGCGACACGCTCCGGATGTCCCGGTGATCGAGGCGGCCGAGGGCCAGACTGGCGCGGTGGCGATGACCGAGGTGGTTCGCACGGCCGCGTCGCTCGCCCGATCGGGTGACACGGTGCTGCTGGCCCCGGCCTGCGCCTCGATGGACATGTTCACCAACTACGGCGAGCGCGGCGACCTGTTCGCGGCGGCCGTCCGAGAGCTGGCGAACCCCTCCGGCGAGTGAGCCGAAGGGCCGCCGGGAGTGAGCCGAAGGGCCGCGCCGGCCGTCCGGGACGGGCGAACCTCGGGGAGTGAGCCGAAGGGCCGCCGCGAGTGAGCCAAAGGGCCGCGCCGACGCCGAAAGGGAGAAGCGAGGAGGCTCCGAGGAACGAGGGGCATCGGAGCGACGACCGTCGGCGTCGGGTCGGAGCGGCCCGGAGGCGAACGAGCCGCAAATGAAAGGGAGCGGGGAGCGGTGGCGGGGCAGGGCAGGGCGGATTCCGGCGTTTCCAAGCAGGATGCCGCCGAGCCGTGGCGAGTGATCTCCGCCACCACGACCAAGTACAAGTCGGCCGGTCCGCTGGGCCGCCTGCAGGCCTTCCGGGCCCGCGTGCGGTACTGGCTGGACCGGCCGCTCACGCCGTACCTGCTGGTCGTCGGCACCACGCTGTTGCTGGTGGTGCTGGGCCTGATGATGGTCTTCTCGGCCTCGCAGATCCTGGCCCTGAACCAGCACCACACGGCGCAGTACTACTTCCTCAAGCAGCTGATCGCGGCCATCCTCGGCCTGGTCCTGCTGGTCGGCTTCGCCTCCGTCCCGGTGGCGGTGCTGCGGGTGATCGTCTATCCCGTGATGTTCGGGGTGATCGGCGCGCTCGCGCTGGTCGCCGTGCCCGGCATCGGGGTGCGGATCAACGGCAACCAGAACTGGCTGGACTTCGGGTTCTTCCAGTTCCAGCCCTCCGAGTTCGCCAAGCTCGCGCTGGTGCTCTGGGGCGCAGACCTGCTCGCCCGCAAGCAGAAGGCCGGCACCCTCAGCTCGTGGAAGCACCTGCTGGTGCCGCTGGTGCCGGGTGCCCTGCTGCTGCTCGCGCTGATCATGATCGGCGGCGACATGGGCACCTCGATGATCCTGGTGGCCATGGTGTTCGCGCTGCTCTGGATGGTCGGCGCGCCGCTGCGGCTGTTCGTGGCCACCCTCGGGGTGGCGGTCGTGGTCTGCACCGCCCTGGTGATCACCGTCCCGCACCGGGCCGAGCGCCTGGGCTGCATCGGCGTCACCAAGCTCGACCCGGATGGCGCCTGCTTCCAGGCCCTGCACGGCGTGTACTCGTTCGCGCTCGGCGGCGGCTTCGGCACCGGCCTCGGAGCGGGCATGGAGAAGTGGGGCCAGCTGCCCGAGGCGCACACCGACTTCATCTTCGCCGCGACCGGCGAGGAACTGGGCCTGGTGGGGACGCTGTCGGTGATCGGTCTCTTCGCGGCACTAGGCTACGCGGGTATCCGTGTGGCCATCGGTACGAAGGACACCTTCGTCAGGTACGCCGCGGGAGCCGCCACCACCTGGATCATGGCGCAGGCCATGATCAACCTGGGGTCGGCACTGGGACTGCTGCCCATCGCGGGCGTCCCGCTCCCGCTGTTCTCCTACGGCGGTTCCGCCATGCTGTCGGCCATGTCCGCGATCGGAGTGCTGCTGTGCCTGGCACGCAGCTCCTCGGGCGCGAAGGCGGCCCTGGCCGCCCGGAGCAAGAACTCCCGGATCAGGAAGCGACTGGCCCGGGTGCTGCCACGACGACGAACCACAGCGCGCCCGGCCCCCGGGCCGGCACGCAGGGAGCGGTGAATTTCGGTGCATGTCGTACTCGCCGGCGGGGGGACCGCCGGTCACATCGAGCCGGCCATGGCCCTCGCGGACGCCCTCCGCAGGCACGACCCGTCCATCGGGATCACCGCCCTGGGCACCGAGAAGGGTCTGGAGACCCGGCTGGTGCCCGAGCGCGGCTACCAGCTGGAGCTCATCCCGGCCGTCCCGCTGCCCCGCAAGCCCACCCCCGAGCTGATCACGGTCCCCGGCCGGCTGCGCGGCACCGTCCGGGCCGCCCAGGAGATCATCGAGCGGGTCAACGCCGACGCCGTGGTCGGCTTCGGCGGTTACGTCGCGATGCCCGCCTACCTGGCCGCCAAGCGGGCCGGCGTGCCGATCGTGGTGCACGAGGCCAACGCCCGCCCGGGCCTGGCCAACAAGATCGGTGCCCGCTACACCGACTTCGTGGCCGTCTCCACCCCGGACAGCAAGCTGCGCGACTCCCGGTACATCGGCATCCCGCTGCGCCGGACCATCGCCACCCTGGACCGCAACGTCACCCGGCCGGAGGCCCGCCAGTACTTCGGCCTCGACCAGCGGCTGCCCACCCTGCTGGTCTCCGGCGGCTCCCAGGGCGCGCGCCGGCTGAACGAGACGGTCACCGCGATCGCCCCGCGGCTCCAGCAGTACGGCGTGCAGATCCTGCACGCGGTCGGCCCGAAGAACGAGCTGCCGCAGGTCGCGGACGTCCCCGGGATGCCGCCGTACCGTCCGGTGCCGTACATCGACCGGATGGACCTCGCCTACGCGGCCGCCGACCTGATGCTCTGCCGGGCCGGCGCCATGACGGTGGCCGAGCTGGCCGCGGTCGGCCTGCCCGCCGCCTTCGTGCCGCTGCCGATCGGCAACGGCGAGCAGCGGCTGAACGCCCAGCCGATGGTCAAGGCCGGCGGCGGTCTGCTGGTGGACGACGCCGAGCTGACCGCGGACTGGGTGCTGCAGAACGTGCTGCCGGTGCTCACCGACCCCCAGCGGCTGTGGGACATGAGCCGGGCCGCGGCCGAGTTCGGCCGCCGGGACGCCGACGACCTGCTGGTCGGCATGGTGTACGAGGCGATCCAGGCCCACCGGGGCGGCCGGCGCCGTGGCTGACGGTCGGCTCGCCGACCCTCTGGACGAGGAGCTGGAGGGGGAGGAGTCCGCTCCCCGCCTCCGGCTCTCCCGGCGGGGCATCGTGGTGCTGAGCGTGCTCGTCGCCGCGGTGCTGGGCGGGCTGGCCTGGCTGGTGTTCTACTCCCCGGCGCTGGACGTGCGCGATGTCGCCGTCCAGGGCACGAAGGACGAGAAGCTGACGTCGGACCAGGTCCGCGACGCGGTCGGCGGGCTGGCCGGCGGCCCGCTGGCCCGGGTGGACCTGGACGAGGTCAGGCACCGGGTGGAGGCGATCCCCCGGGTGGCCAAGGCCGAGGTGTGGCGGGGCTGGCCGCACACCCTGCAGGTCAAGGTGGTGCAGCGGACCGCCGCGGCCGCCGTCAAGGGGGAAGACGGCCAGTTCACCCAGGTGGATGCCACCGGCGTGAGCTTCGCCACCGAGGCGGCCCCGCCGGAGGGCGTGCCGGTGGTGGAGCTGCGGCTCAGCCAGCAGGCAAAAGACGTGGCCGGGGTGATCTCCCGCGCTCAGCTGGTGCAGGGTGCGGTGGCGGTGGCCGCGGGCCTTCCGCCGGAGATCGCCAAGCGGGCCGGATCGGTCCTCGTGCACTCCTACGACGACATCGAACTGCAGCTCAGCGGGGGTGCGACGGTGCGTTGGGGCAGCCCGGAGCAGAACGACCGCAAGGCCCGGGTGCTGCAGGCGCTGATGGCTCAGAAGGGCGCCAACTTCGACGTGAGTGCGCCGGAGGCGCCGGCGGTGTCCGGGTGATCCGCTAGATTCTGTGCCCGAGGGAGGGGTTGACGCCTCGAAGTGTCGGCCCGACTCTTGGTGGTCACCCCGGTTTCCATTGCCGGCCGATGATCACATAGGCTCAAAAGAAAAAGGGAAGCTCGGCGTGTTCGTTGAAACGCGTGCCCGGAGCCACCTAGTGTCCTGTGTCACCAGACTGTGTCCCCTGGCGATGTGACGGAGGCACAGGACTAACCCTAAAGGTCAAGTTTAGGGTTGGGGTCGGCGGTCGGCATTTCGGACATTCAGTCAGAAACCAGGCTCCCTACCCATCGACATCCGTCGGTACGGCCCCTCGCCCGGGCCGGGCCGACCCGGAATCTCGAGGCGAGAGGCCTTCGACGTGGCAGCACCGCAGAACTACCTCGCAGTCATCAAGGTCGTCGGTATCGGCGGCGGTGGTGTCAACGCCATCAACCGGATGATCGAGGTCGGTCTCAAGGGCGTCGAGTTCATCGCGATCAACACCGATGCGCAGGCCCTCCTCATGAGCGACGCCGACGTCAAGCTCGATGTGGGCCGTGAACTCACCCGGGGCCTCGGCGCCGGCGCCAACCCCGAGGTCGGCCGCAAGGCCGCCGAGGACCACCGCGAGGAGATCGAGGAGGTCCTCAAGGGGGCCGACATGGTCTTCGTGACCGCCGGTGAGGGTGGTGGCACGGGCACGGGCGGCGCGCCCGTCGTCGCCAACATCGCCCGCTCGCTGGGCGCCCTGACCATCGGCGTGGTCACCCGGCCCTTCACCTTCGAGGGACGTCGCCGGGCCAACCAGGCCGAGGACGGCATCGCCGCCCTGCGCGAAGAGGTCGACACCCTCATCGTGATCCCCAACGACCGACTGCTGTCCATCTCGGACCGCCAGGTCAGCGTGCTCGACGCGTTCCGGTCCGCGGACCAGGTCCTGCTCTCGGGTGTCCAGGGCATCACCGACCTGATCACCACCCCGGGTCTGATCAACCTCGACTTCGCCGACGTCAAGTCCGTCATGTCGGACGCCGGTTCGGCGCTCATGGGCATCGGCTCGGCCCGCGGTGAGGACCGCGCCAAGGCGGCCGCCGTGATGGCGATCTCCTCGCCGCTGCTGGAGGCCTCGATCGACGGCGCCCGCGGCGTGCTGCTGTCCATCTCGGGCGGCTCCGACCTCGGCCTGTTCGAGATCAACGAGTCGGCCCAGCTGGTCAGCGAGGCCGCCCACCCCGAGGCCAACATCATCTTCGGTGCGGTCATCGACGACGCGCTCGGCGACGAGGTGCGGGTCACCGTCATCGCGGCCGGCTTCGACGGCGGCCAGCCGCCGGCGATCGTCCGCGACCCGGTGGTCAAGTCCACCACCCCCGCCTCCCCGGCCACCCCGCCGGCCGCCCCGGAGCGCCCGGCCGGCCGTCCGTCCTACGGGAGCATCGGCTCGGTGACGTCCCGTTCGGAGGGGGAGGCCCCGGCCGCCCCGTCCCGTCCGGCCGAGACCCAGGCCACCACGACCGCGTCCGCCCCGGTGCCGCCGCAGGTGCAGCCGGCCCGGCAGCCGTTCGTGGAGAGCCCGGCCGAGGAGCTCGACGTCCCGGACTTCCTTAAGTGATCGATCACGCGGTACACGCGGGTGCTCACTTCGCCTTCACCGACAGGTGGGGCGGGGTGAGCACTTCGCCGTACGGGGAGCTCAACCTCGGCGGCGCCGTGGGGGACGACCCGGAGGTCGTCCGGGAGAACCGGGCGATCGCCGCCCGGGAGCTGGGGTTGGACCCGGCCGACGTGGTGTGGATGAACCAGGTGCACGGCGCCGAGGTCGTCGTGGTGACGGAGCGCCAGCCGCTGGGGGAGGCCCCCACGGTGGACGCGGTGGTCACCGACCGGCCGCTCGCGCTCGCGGTGCTGACCGCGGACTGCACTCCGGTGCTGTTGGCCGACCCGGTGGCGGGTGTGGTGGGCGCGGCCCACGCGGGCCGGCCCGGGCTGGCGGCAGGGGTGGTGCCCGCGGTCGTCAAGGCGATGGTCGAACTGGGGGCCGAGCCGGCGCGGATCACCGCCGCCACCGGCCCCGCGGTCTGCGGCCGCTGCTACGAGGTGCCGGCCCGGCTGCGCGCCGAAGTCGCCGAGGCGGTCCCGGCGGCCTTCGCCGAGACCTCGTGGGGCACCCCGGCCCTGGACGTGCCGGAGGGGGTCGCGGCCCAGCTGTCCGCGGTGGGGGTCACCGAGCTGGTGCGATCATCGGTCTGCACCCTCGAATCCGCCGATCACTTCTCCTATCGTCGTGAGCAGCGCACGGGCCGGCTCGCGAGCTACGTCTGGTTGGGCTCTGATCACTGATGACGAACGACATCTACGGACCGTTCCCGGGGGGCCCGGGCCCCTTCTTCCCGGACAAGAGCTGGCTGGAGGCGCTGACGGACGGTCAGCGGGCCCGGTTCGAGGAACTGGGGACCAACCTCGACGTGGTCGAGCGCCGGATCGTGGACGCCTGTGCGGCCGCCGGGCGCCCGCGCGAGGACATCACCCTGATCGTCGTCACCAAGACGTACCCGGCCGAGGACACCGCGCTGCTGGCCGGACTGGGGGTGACGGACGTCGCGGAGAACCGCGATCAGGACGCCGCGCCCAAGGCGGAGCAGTGCAGAAACCTTCCTCTTGACTGGCACTTCGTCGGACAGCTGCAGACCAACAAGGTCCGCTCGGTCGTCGGGTACGCGAACCACGTGCACTCGGTGGACCGGCTGCGGCTGGTCGAGTCGCTCTCGGCGGCGGTACTGAAGTCCGAGCGCCCGGAGCTGGGTTGCCTGGTGCAGGTGGCGCTGGACAAGGAGCACGGTGAGGGCGCGCACCGCGCCGGGGTCGCCCCGGAGGACGTCGCGGAACTCACCGACGCGATCGCCGACACGCCCGGGCTGCGACTGGACGGTGTGATGACCGTCGCTCCGCTGGCCGGTCCACTGGCCGGCGACCCGGTGCGCGCCTTCGACCGGCTGGCGGAAATCGCAACCGCCGTACGGGCGGCCCATCCGGCTGCCACCATGGTCTCCGCAGGGATGAGCGGCGACCTTGAGCAGGCGATTGCCGCCGGGGCGACACATGTGCGCGTCGGAACGGCGGTACTCGGAGTGAGGTCACCCCTCGGGTAACGTCACCGGGTAAGTAGATCAGACTGCAGGACAAAATAGGACAGAATCTAGCAGCTCTCCGGAGCGCTAGCGAACCGTGGATCGCAGCTCCGCGGCCCCTACCCACGAACCCTGACGGCGCGTCGCCTTGACGGGCCGTCGTGGGCGGACTGCGGGATCCGCAGGCGGGGCCGTGGCCCGGCCGTCGAGTCGGAGCCGGTGGTCCGCACGGAGCGAGCGAAGCGAGCGACCATCGGAAGGTGCGCGTTTCGCGAAGCAGCCACCGAGCGTCAGCGAGGTGGCCATGAGCGGAGGAGACAGGAGCATGGCCGGCGCGATGCGCAAGATGGCGGTCTACCTCGGCCTCGTGGAGGACGAGACGTACGACGGCCAGGGGTACGACCCCGACGACGACTACGACGCGGACCCCGAGCCGATCCGTACCGGGCAGCGGACCGAGGACATTCCCCGACCGGCCGCCCCCGCAGCAGCACCCGCCCCGGTCTCCTCGATCACCCCGCAACCGGTCCCGGCGGCGGTGCCGATCCGGCAGGAGACCCCGAGGATGGCTCCCGTGTCGTCCATCACACCCGAACGCCGCCACAATCTGGAGAAGAGCGCCCCGGTGATCATGCCCAAGGTAGTGAACGAACGAGAGCCCTACCGCATCACCACGCTGCACCCTCGGACCTACAACGAGGCCCGTACCATCGGGGAACAGTTCCGTGGCGGTACCCCCGTGATCATGAATCTGACCGAGATGGACGACACCGACGCGAAGCGGCTCGTAGACTTCGCCGCTGGACTCGTCTTCGGTCTGCACGGCAGTATCGAGCGCGTGACACAGAAGGTGTTCCTGCTGTCGCCTGCTAACGTCGATGTCACGGCGGAGGACAAGGCTCGGATCGCCGAGGGTGGGTTCTTCAACCAGAGCTGACCCGGCCACGACTTTACGTGTGGATCTGATCGACAGTGGTTGGCGACAGGTGACGAGCGGCAGGCCCTAGGGCCCTGGACCGGGGAGAGGGAAACGCGATGGACATCGTGTGGGCGGTGCTCTACTACGCCCTGACCGTCTTCCTGGTGTTCCTGCTCGTGCGACTGGTCATGGACTGGGTCTTCCAGTTCGCGCGTTCGTGGCGGCCCGGCAAGGCCATGGTCCTGGTCCTGGAGGCCACGTACACTGTCACGGATCCGCCGCTCAAGCTTCTTCGGCGGTTCATTCCGCCGTTGCGTTTCGGGGGCGTGGCGCTCGACCTGTCCTTCTTCGTACTGATGATCATTGTGTATGTCCTGATCTCGCTTGTGCACCCCTAGTCGTAGGTGAGCGATGCGACAGGATGCCGGTGTGCCGACGATCACGTTGAGGTGAAGAGATGCCATTGACCCCCGAGGACGTTCGGAACAAGCAGTTCACGACCGTCCGCCTGCGTGAAGGCTATGACGAGGACGAGGTCGATGCCTTCCTCGACGAGGTCGAGGCGGAGCTGACCCGCCTCCTCCGGGAGAACGAGGACCTGCGGGCCAAGCTGGCCGCCGCGACTCGCGCCGCCGCGCAGAACCAGGCCAACATGCGGAAGGAACCGCCGCAGGACGCGCAGCGTCCCGCCGCTCCCGTCCCGGCCGCCATATCCGGCCCGCCGATCCCCGGCCAGCAGGGCCCGGGCGGTCCGCAGCAGATGGGCCCCGGTGGCCCGCAGCAGATGGGCCCTGGTGGTCCCCAGCAGCAGCAGATGGGCAACCAGCCCCTCGGCCTGCCCTCCGGCGCCCCGCAGCTCCCGGCCGGTCCGGGTGGCCCCCAGCA
This sequence comes from Kitasatospora sp. NPDC058190, assembly GCF_042883685.1. NCBI lineage: Bacteria > Bacillati > Actinomycetota > Actinomycetes > Kitasatosporales > Streptomycetaceae > Kitasatospora > Kitasatospora sp. NPDC058190. Next base: position 54,216 of record NZ_JBHVVI010000029.1, on the reverse strand, counting down.
GATGGGCGGCCCGCAGCAGCAGATGAACCAGACCATGGGCGGCCAGCAGCAGCTGGTCCAGCCGATGGGCGGTCAGATGCTCCAGCCCATGGGCGGTCCCGGTGGCCCGCAGCAGATGGGCAACCCGATGGGCCAGGGCATGGGCCAGCAGCAGATGCAGCCGATGGGCGGCCCCATGGGCGGTCCGCCGCAGCAGATGGGTGGCCCGATGGGCGGCCCGATGCAGCAGCAGGGCCCCGGCGGCGACAGCGCCGCCCGCGTGCTGGCGCTCGCCCAGCAGACCGCCGACCAGGCGATCTCCGAGGCCCGCTCCGAGGCCAACAAGATCGTCGGCGAGGCGCGCAGCCGGGCCGAGGGCCTGGAGCGCGACGCCCGTGCCAAGGCCGACGCCCTGGAGCGGGACGCGCAGGAGAAGCACCGCGTCGCGATGGGCTCGCTGGAGTCCGCGCGGGCCACGCTGGAGCGCAAGGTCGAGGACCTGCGGGCGTTCGAGCGTGAGTACCGGACGCGTCTGAAGTCGTACCTGGAGACCCAGCTGCGTCAGCTGGAGTCGCAGGCCGACGACTCGCTCGCCCCGCCGCGGATCCCCGCCACCGCGTCGCTGCCGCCGGCGGCCTCGTCGATGGCTCCGGCCGGTGCCGGTGCGATGACCTCCGGTGCACCGTCGTTCGGTGGCAACCAGCCGTCCTTCGGTGGCAGCTCGCCGTCGTTCGGTGGGCAGAGCTCCTTCGGCGGTAACCCGCCGGCGCCGAGCTTCGGCGGGCAGCCCGCCGGTGGCAACAGCGGGGCTCCGCAGATGCAGCCGGCCGGGATGACCCAGCCGATGGCGGCGGTCCGGCCGCAGCCGCCGCAGCCGATGCAGCAGGCTCCGGCGCCGATGCGGGGCTTCCTGATCGACGAGGACGGCGACAACTGAGGTTGTCGTAGCAGGGCTCTTTGAGGGCGTCCCCTTTCTGACCTTCGGGTCGGGGAGGGGGCGCTCTTTTTGCGTCGGGGCTGGGAGGGGGACGGGGGAGGGCCGGATCGCGGGAGGGGGGCTTCCGTTGTGCGTGGTTCCCCGCGCCCGTGTCGGGGCGCAGGGGCACGGGATGGGGAGGGCGCGCGGGAGGACGGGGACGGAGAGGGCGCGCGGGCGTGCGGGGGTGCGGGGGAGGCGTGGGGTGCGGGGAGGGTGCCGGGAAGTGTCGAGGGCGGACAAAGCGGAACCGCCGCCCGGCTCGGGAGCCGGGCGGCGGTTCGGGTGGGGTGGTCAGGCCTTGCGGAGTTGGAAGGCGAGGCCGAGGGATTCGTCGGTGAAGGTCTCGGAGGTCCAGTCGGCCGTGCCGGCGGCGAAGTCGGTGGCGAGAACCTCTTCGGCGACGAGGGGGCCGTGTTCGGCGATGGCCTCGGCGGTCTCCTCGGAGGTGGCGCGCCAGCGGAGGACGATGCGGTCGGCGACGTCCAGGCCGGAGTTCTTGCGGGCCTCCTGGATCTGGCGGATGGCGTCGCGGGCGATGCCGAGGCGCTTGAGCTCCGGGGTGATGGCCAGGTCGAGGGCGACGGTGGCGCCGGACTCGTTGGCGACGGCCCAGCCCTCGCGCGGGGTCTCGGTGATGATCACCTCATCGGGCGACAGGGTGATCGTCTCGCCGTCGAGTTCGACGCTGGTCGCGCCGTCGGCGCGCAGTTCGGCGGCCAGGCGGGCGGCGTCGGTGGCGGCGACCGCCTTGGCGACGTCCTGCACGCCCTTGCCGAAGCGCTTGCCCAGCGCGCGGAAGTTGGCCTTGGCGGTGGTGTCGACCAGCGAGCCGCCGACCTCCGCCAACGACTCCAGGGTGGTGACGTTGAGCTCCTCGGCGATCTGCGCGCGCAGGTCGGCGGGCAGCTCCTCCCAGCCCTGGGCGGCGACCAGCGCGCGGGACAGCGGCTGACGGGTCTTCACGCCGGACTCGGCGCGGGTGGCGCGGCCCAGCTCGACCAGGCGGCGGACCAGCGCCATGTGCCGGGAGAGCTCGGTGTCGATCAGGCTCTCGTCGGCCACCGGCCAGGTGGCCAGGTGGATCGAGGCCGGGGCGGCCGGGGTGACCGGGACGACCAGGTCCTGCCAGACCCGCTCGGTGATGAACGGGGTGAGCGGGGCCATCAGGCGGGTGACCGTCTCCAGCGCCTCGTGCAGGGTGGCGAGCGCGGCGGCGTCGCCCTGCCAGAAGCGGCGGCGGCCGCGGCGGACGTACCAGTTGGAGAGGTCGTCGACGAAGCCGGAGAGCAGCTTGCCGGCGCGCTGGGTGTCGTACGCCTCGAGGGCCGCGTCGACCTCGCGGACCAGGGTGTTCAGCTCGGAGAGCACCCAGCGGTCCAGCTGCGGGCGGTCGGCCGGGGCCGGGTCGCTCGCCGAGGGGGCCCAGTTCGAGGTGCGGGCGTACAGGGCCTGGAAGGCGACGGTGTTCCAGTAGGTGAGGAGGGTCTTGCGGACCACCTCCTGGATGGTGCCGTGGCCGACCCGGCGGGCCGACCAGGGCGAGCCGCCGGCCGCCATGAACCAGCGCACGGCGTCGGCGCCGTGCTGGTCCATCAACGGGATCGGCTCCAGGGTGTTGCCCAGGTGCTTGGACATCTTGCGGCCGTCCTCGGCCAGGATGTGGCCCAGGCAGACGACGTTCTCGTAGCTGTTCTTGTCGAACACCAGGGTGCCGACCGCCATCAGCGTGTAGAACCAGCCGCGGGTCTGGTCGATCGCCTCGGAGATGAACTGCGCCGGGTAGCGCTTCTCGAACAGCTCCTTGTTCTGGTACGGGTAGCCGTACTGGGCGAAGGGCATCGAGCCCGAGTCGTACCAGGCGTCGATGACCTCGGGCACGCGGGTGGCGGTGCCGCCGCAGTCGCGGCAGGCGAAGGTCACCTCGTCGATGAACGGGCGGTGCGGGTCGAGGCCGCTCTGGTCGGTGCCGGTGAGCTCGGTCAGCTCGGCCAGCGAGCCGACGCAGGTCAGGTGGCCCTCCTCGCAGCGCCAGATCGGCAGCGGGGTGCCCCAGTAGCGGTTGCGGCTGAGCGCCCAGTCGATGTTGTTGTTCAGCCAGTCGCCGAAGCGGCCGTGCTTGACCGTCTCCGGGAACCAGTTGGTGGCCTCGTTCTCGCGGATCAGCGCGTCCTTGACGGCGGTGGTCCGGATGTACCAGGACGGCTGCGCGTAGTAGAGCAGCGCGGTGTGGCAGCGCCAGCAGTGCGGGTAGCTGTGCTCGTACGGCACGTGGCGGAAGAGCAGGCCGCGCTCCTTCAGGTCCGCGACCAGGGCCTCGTCGGCCTTCTTGAAGAACTGGCCGCCGACCAGCGGGACCTCGGGGGCGAAGGTGCCGTCGGCGAGCACCGGGTTGACCACCGGCAGGCCGTACTTGCGGCAGGTCGCGAGGTCGTCCGCACCGAAGGCCGGGGACTGGTGGACGACACCGGTGCCGTCCTCGGTGGTGACGTAGTCGGCGTTGAGGACGAAGTGGGCGTTCTCCATCTCGACCAGCTCGAACGGGCGCTGGTAGTTCCAGTGCTCCATCTCGATGCCGGTGAAGGACTCGCCGGTGGGCTCCCAGCCCTCGCCGAGGGCCTTGGCGAGCAGCGGCTCGGCGACGACCAGCTTCTCGTTGCCGTCGGTGGCCACCACGTAGGTGACCGTCGGGTTGACCGCGAGGGCGGTGTTGGAGACCAGGGTCCACGGGGTGGTGGTCCAGGCGAGCAGGGCCGCCTGGCCGGCCAGCGGGCCGCCGGTGAGCGGGAAGCGGACGTAGACCGAGGGGTCGACCACGGTCTCGTAGCCCTGGGCCAGCTCGTGGTCGGACAGGCCGGTGCCGCAGCGCGGGCACCAGGGGGCGACGCGGTGGTCCTGGACCAGCAGGCCCTTGTCGAAGATCTGCTTGAGCGACCACCAGACGGACTGGACGTAGGACGGGTCCATCGTCCGGTAGGCCTCGTCGAGGTCGACCCAGTACCCCATGCGGGTGGTGAGCCTGGAGAACTCGTCGGTGTGGCGGGTCACCGACTCGCGGCACTTGGCGTTGAACTCGGCGATGCCGTACTTCTCGATGTCCTGCTTGCCGGAGAAGCCCAGCTCCTTCTCGACGGCCAGCTCGACCGGCAGGCCGTGGCAGTCCCAACCGGCCTTGCGGGCGACGTGGTAGCCCTTCATCGTCCGGTAGCGCGGGAAGACGTCCTTGAAGACGCGCGCCTCGATGTGGTGGGCGCCGGGCATGCCGTTGGCGGTCGGCGGGCCCTCGTAGAACACCCACTCGGGGCGGCCCTCGGACTGCTCCAGGCTGCGCTGGAAGATCTTGTTGTCCTGCCAGAACGACAGGATCTGGTGCTCCAGGGCAGGCAGGTCCACCTGCGCCGGGACGGGGTTGTAGGAGCTGCTCATCGCGGGCGTCTACCTCCGGCGGATGCTGGGACTGGATCCTCCGGAGGGACGAGACGGCCTGGCCGCCCCGCGGTACCACCCTCCTTGGCCGCGGTGCTGCGTTGCGGCCCTCTTGTTTGGGCTTGCTGCCGGGTCTAGTGGGCCGCCGCGGGCTGCGCGGTGGCCGTTCTTCCGGCGGCTCCGGGGTGATCTTCCCGTCGTGCACACCCCCGGGCTCGCACCGTCCCCGGGTCGCTGGTGGCTGCGTACGTCGGTACTCGTCCCATCTGCGCCTTGCAGGCCCAGTGTATCGGCCGGGCGAGTCGGTTTGTCCAAACCGTTTCCGCGGGGGTGGTTTCGGGCATGGACGGGCTGGTCGGCGGGGTGGTTAGGCGGGGGTGAGGTGGGCACAAGTCTGTCAGCGCGCGGGGCGTGGCGGTTGGGGCGGCTGCCTGGGTGGGATCATCGCGAGGCGCCGGTATGTCATGTTGTGACCGGTTTTGATCGGGATTATCGTTCCGGCACTGGAAGCCGCCGGGAACCGGCGGCTCGATTCGTTCGTAGATGGGGTCGAAGCCATGGCTGAGAAGGCATCCGGCGCGGGTACCGCCACCAAGCGGGCACGCAAGGCCGTGGCGGCCGATCCAGGGGAGGGGACCGTGACCACTACCGCACCTCAGAACAGCACCGACATCGTCACCGCGCCGCGCGGAGCCGAATCCGTCGACCCGGCCACCCTGCCGGTCCGACCCGGCGAGGACCCGTGGACCTCGGCGGAGGTCCACGAGCTCCACGACGAGCTGATCAGCGACCTGGAGCGGCTGCGCGGCGAGATCGACGCCGCCGACGCCGCCATCGCGGGCCTGATGCGTGACTCCAACGACGGAGCCGGCGACGACCAGGTGGACGCCGGTACGAAGAACATCTCTCGGGAGAGCGAGCTGGCGCTCGCCAACAACGCCCGGGACAGCCTCGCCCAGACGGAGCGCGCCCTGGAGCGACTCGAAGGCGTCGGCTTCGGCATCTGCGAATCCTGCGGCCAGGCCATCGGCAAGGCCCGGATGCAGGCCTTCCCCCGGGCGACGCTCTGCGTCCAGTGCAAGGCCAAGCAGGAACGCCGCTGAACCGGGCCGTCGGGGCGACGCTTGGGGTCGGGCTTGCCGTACGCTCGACCCCGTAACGTCGCCTGACGTGTCCGGAGCGGTTCCTCGACGGATTCCAGGGCGGCATCGGCCCACCACCCTCCCCCGCCTCCTGCCCGGGGGAGCTCCATCGGCAGCGGAGCGGATCATCAGTACGCAAGGTTCCCCCCAGACCCGGGACGACGCCGTCCCGTACCCCGCCGATGCCGTGGAGGTGGCCGTGGCCGATCCCACCGACCCCGCGGAGGCGGCTTCGACGGACGGCGGGACAGCGGTGGAGAAGCCCAAGGGCCGGCGGCGGGTCGGCGTGCTGCTGGTCGTCGCGGTGCTCGCCTTCCTGATCGACCTCGGCAGCAAGCTGCTGGTCGTCGCCAGGCTGGAGAACCACGCCGCGATCAAGGTGATCGGCGACGTCGTCACCCTCCAGGTGATCCGCAACTCCGGCGCGGCCTTCGGCATGGGGCAGGCGCTGACCGTCGTCTTCACGATGATCGCCTCGGCCGTCATCGTGGTGATCTGGCGGATCGCCCGCCGGCTGTACAGCCTCCCGTGGGCGATCGCGCTCGGGCTGCTGCTCGGCGGGGCGCTCGGGAACCTCACCGACCGGCTGTTCCGCGCGCCGGGCGTCTTCCGCGGGCACGTCGTGGACTTCATCTCCGTCCAGCACTTCGCGGTGTTCAACCTCGCCGACTCGGCGATCGTCTGCGGCGGGATCCTCGTGGTGCTGCTCTCCTTCAAGGGCAGCAACCCGGACGGGACCGTCCACCAGCAGACGGACAAGGGCGACAAGTAGGGACCTGCCCCTCCCGGCCGGAACCGGCGGCGGGAGGGGCAGGGCCGCGTTTCCGGCATACTCGTACGGGTGAGTACCGCAGCGCAGATCCGCAGCCTCCCCGTACCCGACGGCCTGGAGGGCGAGCGCCTCGACGCCGCCCTCGCCCGGATGTTCGGCTTCTCCCGGACCAAGGCCGCCGAGTTGGCCGCCGAGGGCAAGGTGACGCTCGACGGCGCCGTGGCCGGAAAGTCGGACCGGGTGACCGCCGGTTCCTGGCTGGAGGTCGAGATCCCCGCCCCCGCCGCCCCGGTGCAGATCGTGGCCGAGCCGGTCGAGGGCATGCGGATCGTCCACGACGACGAGGACATCGTGCTGGTCGACAAGCCGGTCGGCGTCGCCGCGCACCCGAGCCCCGGCTGGTCCGGGCCCACCGTCATCGGTGGGCTCGCCGCGGCCGGCTACCGGATCTCCACCTCGGGTGCCGCCGAGCGGCAGGGCATCGTGCACCGGCTCGACGTCGGCACCTCGGGGCTGATGGTGGTCGCCAAGTCCGAGCGGGCGTACACCGACCTCAAGCGGCAGTTCCACGACCGGATCACCGAGAAGCGGTACCACACCCTGGTCCAGGGGCACCCGGACCCGATGAGCGGCACGGTGGACGCGCCGATCGGGCGGCACCCCAGCTCGGACTGGAAGTGGGCCGTGACGCGTGACGGCAAGGCGTCGATCACCCACTACGACCTGATCGAGGCGTACCGGGCGGCCTCGCTGCTCGCCATCAAGCTGGAGACCGGCCGCACCCACCAGATCCGCGTCCACATGTCCGCGCTGCGGCACCCGTGCGTCGGTGACCTGACGTACGGCGCCGACCCGACGCTGGCGAAGCGGCTCGGGCTGACCCGGCAGTGGCTGCACGCCGTCTCGCTCGGCTTCGAGCACCCGGCGGACGGACAGTGGGTCGAGTTCGGCAGCGAGTACCCGGCGGACCTGCAGAAGGCGCTGGACATCATCGCGGCGGAGAGCTGACGTGCCGGTCTCGATCCGGGTCGCCGAGGGGGAGGCGGACCTGGCGCTGGTGCGGGAGGTTCGGCGTGAGGTGTTCATCGTCGAGCAGAACGTGCCGGAGGAGCTGGAGTACGACGAGTACGACGGGACCTCGGTACACCTGCTGGCCGTCGGGGCCGACGGGGCCGCGCTGGGGACCGGGCGGCTGATCTTCGGTGAGCACGCGCTGAAGCTGACCGGGGGCGTCGAGGGGCGGGTGCTGCTCGGGCGGCTCGCGGTGCTCGCCGCCGCGCGGGGGACCGGGCTCGGGGCCGAGCTGGTCCGGGCGATCGAGGCGGCGGGGCTTGAGCGCGGGGCCGTCGAGGTCGAGCTGCACGCTCAGGTGCAGGCGCTCGGGTTCTACGAGCGGCTGGGCTACGTGGCGGAGGGGCCGGTGTACGACGACGCGGGGATTCCGCATCGGACGATGACGCGGATCCTGTAGGCGGCCGGGAGGCTCGTGCGGGCCCGGCCTCACGCTTCGCGCGGTTCCCCGCGCCCCTGTCGGGGCGCGGGGAACTTTGTTTTCGGGGAGGGGGAGGGTGAGAGGGGTGTCAGCTGTCGGTGGTGCGGAGGCGGGGGAGGGCGTGGGGGTGGTGGTCGCGTAGGTGGGCGATGAGGTGTTCGCGGATGTCGAAGCGGAGTTGGGCGGCGTCGTCGGGAGTGCGGGCGGTCATGGTGGCGCGGACGACGATGGTGCTGGGGGTGGTGTCGGTGACGTTGAGGGCCCACTCGGTGCCGTCCCAGAGGGGGTGCTGCTCCAGCTGGGTGTGCAGGGCGGTGCGCAGCTCGTCGACCGGGGTGGTGTGGTCGAGGTGGAGCAGCACGGCGGCGAGCAGGCCGGGATCGCGGCGGGTCCAGTTCTCGAAGGGCTTGTTGACGAAGTAGGAGACCGGGACGATCAGCCGGCGGTGGTCCCAGAGCCGGACCACCAGGTAGGAGAGGGTGATCTCCTCGACGGTGCCCTGCTGGCCGTCCACCACCACGGTGTCGCCGATCCGGACGGTGTCGCCGAAGGCGATCTGCAGGCCCGCGAAGAAGTTGCCCAGGGTGCTCTGGGCGGCGATGCCGGCCACGATGCCGATGATGCCGGCCGAGGCGAGCAGGCTGGCGCCGACGGTGCGCATGGCGGAGAAGGTCAGCAGCATCACGGCGGCGGTGACCACGACGATCACCGCGCTGACCACCCGGCGCAGCATGCTGATCTGGGTGTGCACCCGCTGCACCCGGGCCGGGTCGCCGGTGACCGTCTCGTAGCGGCTGAGCACGGCCTCCAGGACGGCGGCCACCACCCGGACGGTGAGCCAGCCGAGCGAGGCGAGCAGGAGCAGCAGGACCAGGTGGTGCGCGCCCTCGTCGTCCTTGAGGTGGAGGATCCGCTTGAGCGGGTCGGCGGCGAGCAGCAGCGCCGTGACGACGGTGAGCTGGAGCGGGATCCGGCAGCGGCGGAGCAGTGACCAGAGCGGGGCGTCGGGGTGGCCCGCGCTGATCCGTTGGAGGGCCTGGTCGACGATCCAGCCGATCGCCAGGGTGGCGGCGACGGTGGCGAGCAGGGTGATCAGCGGCCAGAACACGGGACCTTCTCGGAGTGGGGAGAGCCGGGTGAGCCGTACGATACCGTCGCGAACCGGACTGAACCGGGCGAAAGGGGGTGGTGGCTTTATCGGACGCCTACCCGGGCGGCGGATACGATCTGCCCCCATGGAGTTCGGTGGGGCATGGCGTCGCTGGCGCGGCCGCGGCAGGTCGGTGCGGCGCAGGGTGCTGGCCGGGGCGGTGGCCCTGGTGGCGGTCGCCGGGGTCGGTACGGTGGCGGTGGCGTCGGGCGGCGAGCAGGCGGTCCACCAGGAGGATCGTTTCCTCAGCATGCCGGAGACTCCCGGCAGCGCTCAGCAGGTCCAGCTGGACACCTCGTTCTTCACCACCGGCAGCAGCCCGCGGCCGGCGGTCCTGCTGGCGCACGGCTTCGGCGGCTCCAAGGACGGTGAGCGGGAGCGCGCCCAGCAGCTGGCCCGGCAGGGGTACGCGGTGCTGACCTGGTCGGCGCGCGGCTTCGGGAACTCGGGCGGGAAGATCGGGCTGAACGCGCCCGACCGCGAGGTCGAGGACGTCAAGCACCTGGTGGACTGGCTGGCCCAGCGGCCCGAGGTGAAGCTCGACGGGCCCGGTGACCCCCGGGTCGGCATCACCGGCGCCTCGTACGGCGGGGCGATCGCGCTGCTGGCCTCCGCGTACGACCACCGGATCGACGCCGTCGCCACCCAGATCACCTGGTGGAACCTGGCCGACGCGCTGTTCCCGCAGGGCGTGCAGGGCTCGGACGCGGCGGACGGCGTGTTCAAGAAGCTGTGGGCCGGGATCTTCTTCACCACCGGCGCGGCGGGGGACCTCGGGCCCTCCGGCGGGGCACCGCGCGGCGGGGCCGGGGCCAAGCCGCAGGCGGACGGACAGGTGGGCTGCGGGCGGTTCCTGGACTCGCTCTGTCAGATGTACGACCGGGTCGCCACCGCCGGGCACGCCGATCCGGAGGCCGTCGCGCTGCTGGAGAAGTCGAGCCCGTCCTCGGTGGCGACGCAGCTCAAGGCGCCCACCCTGGTGGTGCAGGGGCAGCAGGACTCGCTGTTCCCGCTGGACCAGGGGGACAAGATCGCGAAGGCCGTGGCGGCCAACGGCGCGCCGGTCTCGGTGGACTGGTTCGCGGGCGGGCACGACGGCGGGACGGACACCAGCGCCCGGGTGGACGACCGGGTGACCGCCTGGTTCGACCACTACTTGCGGGGGCGTGGCAACGACACCGGCCCGGCCTTCCGGGTGACCAGGACCGGGGGCGTGGACTCCACCGGCTTCCAGGCCGTGCTGCGCGGGGCCTCCGCCGACCGGTACCCGGGGCTGGGCGGGACCGGTACCCGCTCGATCGAGCTGGCGGGCGGGGAGAAGTCGCTCGCCAACCCGCCCGGCGGGGCGCCACCGGGGATCTCGACCCTGCCGGGGATCGGCGCGCTGAGCCAGGCGGCCTCGCTCGGGGCCGGGCTGTCTCTGGACTTCCCGGGCCAGAACGCCGCCTTCGACTCGGCGCCGCTGGACACGCCGCTGCACCTGACCGGGCAGCCGAACGTGCCGGTGACGGTGACGGCGGACCGGCCGGACGCGGTGCTGTTCGCGAAGCTGTACGACGTCGGGCCGGACGGCAAGTCGGTGCTGCCGCAGCAGCTCGCGGCCCCGCTGAGGGTGACCGGCGCCGACGCGGGCAAGACCGTGACCGTCCAGCTGCCCGCCGTGGACCACACCTTCCCGGCCGGGCACCGGGTGCGACTGGTGCTGGCGTCCACCGACCTGGCGTACGCCTCGCCGGCCGAGCCGGCCACCTACCGGGTCGCGCCGGCCGGGGCGCTCACCGCGCCGACCGACGAGGAGCTGGTCACCGAGGCGGCGCCGCTGCCCGCGCGGACCTGGCTGCTGCCAGTGGTGGCCGTGGTGGTGGCCGCCGCGCTGGTGCTGGTGCCCGTGCTGCGCCGACGGCGTTCGGCGGCCGCCGGGCCCGGGTTCGATCCGGAGCTGGCCGGGGTGCCGTTGCAGATCAGCGGGCTGAGCAAGCGCTACAAGGGCGCGCAGGACCGGTACGCCGTACGGGACCTGAGCTTCCGGGTGGAGCAGGGCCAGGTGCTCGGCCTGCTCGGACCGAACGGCGCGGGCAAGACCACCACGCTGCGGATGCTGATGGGCCTGATCCGGCCGGACGCCGGGGAGATCCGGATCTTCGGGCACCTGGTGCGGCCCGGGGCGCCGGTGCTCTCGCGGGTCGGGGCCTTCGTCGAGGGCGCGGGCTTCCTGCCGCACCTGACCGGCCGGGCCAACCTGCGCCTGTACTGGCAGGCCACCGGACGGCCGGAGGAGGACGCCCGCTTCGGCGAGGCGTTGGCGATCGCCGGGCTCGGCGAGGCACTGGACCGCGCGGTGCGGACGTACTCGCAGGGCATGCGGCAGCGCCTGGCCATCGCGCAGGCGATGCTCGGGATGCCGGACCTGCTGATCCTGGACGAGCCGACCAACGGGCTGGACCCGCCGCAGATCCGCGAGATGCGCGAGGTGATGATCCGGTACGCGGCCGGCGGACGGACCGTCATCGTGTCCAGCCACCTGCTGGCCGAGGTCGAGCAGAGCTGCACGGACCTGGTGGTGATGGACCGCGGGCGGCTGGTGACGGCCGGGCCGGTCGGGGAGATCGTCGGCGCCGGTGAGCTGCTGATGATCGGTGTCGCCGACTCCTGCGACCCGGAGTCGGTGGTCGCCAAGGTCGGCGCGCTGGCCGGGGTCGGTTCGGCGGAGGCCGTCGAGGGCGGGCTGCTGGTCCGGCTGGACGGGCTCGCGGCGAGCGAGCTGCTGGCGGAGCTGGTGCGGCTGGGGGTGCCGGTGGAGAGCGCCGGACCGCAGCGGCGCCTGGAGGACGCGTTCCTGTCGTTGATCGGAGGTGCGGCGTGAGCGTCGTCTCGACGGACCATGCCGAGGGGTACCGGGCGAGCCGGACCCTGCCGCTGCGGGTGGAGGCGATGCGGCAGCTGCGCCGGCGCCGCACGCTGGTGATCGGCGGGGTGCTGGCGGCGATGCCGTTCGTCATCCTGGCCGCGTTCCAGATCGGCGGCACCCCGGGGCGTCCGGACCGGACCACCTTCATCGATCTGGCCACCGCCTCCGGGGCCAACTTCGCCGTCACCATGCTGTTCGTGGGCACCGGCTTCATGCTGGTGATCCCGGTCGCGCTGTTCTGCGGGGACACGGTGGCCTCGGAGGCCAGCTGGTCCTCGCTGCGCTACCTGCTGGCCGCGCCGGTGCCCAGGGCCCGGCTGCTGGCCCGCAAGTTCGCGGTCGGGCTGGCGTTCTCGGCGGCGGCGGTGGTGATGCTGCCCGCGATCGGGCTGGCCGTCGGCACCGCCGCGTACGGCTGGGGCGACCTGAAGCTGCCCGCCGGGGCGAGTCTGCCGGCCGGGCAGGCGCTGCCCCGGATCGCGCTCGCGGTGGCGTTCGTGTTCCTGAGCGAGCTGGTGATCGCCGCGCTGGCCTTCTGGCTGTCGACGGCGACGGACGCGCCGCTGGGGGCGGTCGGCGGGGCGGTGTTCATCTCGATCATCACCGGGGTGCTGGACGCCGTCACCGCGCTCGGCGACCTGCGGGAGTGGCTGCCGGCGCACTGGCAGTACGCGTGGGCGGACGCCCTGCAGCCGCAGTTGGAGTGGGGCGGCATGCTGCAGGGCGTCTCGCTGTCGCTCTCGTACGCGGTGGTGCTGCTGGCGCTGGCGTTCCGCGGGTTCGCGCGCAAGGACGTGGTGTCGTAACGCCGACTACGGCAACTGGATCGGGGTGGGCAGCAGGGCCCGGGCGGGCACCGGGTGCCAGCGGCCGTCCTCCCCGACCCGGCCGAAGGCCTGGTCGCCGAAGTGGAACGCGAAGCCGTAGGTGTGTGGCTTGCGCAGCTCGGCCAGCAGGGTCCGGCGGGCCTTCAGCACCTTGTCGACGTTGGTGTCCGGTCCGGACGGCCACTCGGGGTGGGCCACCTGTGCCGGGGTGTGGAAGGCGTCGCCGAACACCAGGATCCGCCGCCCGCCGCCGGCCGAGATGACGAAGGTGGTGTGGCCGGGGCTGTGGCCGGGGGTGATCAGCGCGGTGACGCCGGGCCACACCTGGGCACCGTCGTCGAAGCGGCGCAGCACCTTCGACATCGGCACCATGAAGCTGTCCCAGGACGGCGCCCCGACCTTGACCTGGTGCTCCCAGAACGGCTCCCACTCGGCCCCGGCCACCAGGTAGCCGGCGCGCGGGAACGCCTTGCGCGGCGCCCGGCCCGGCGCGGTGACGAAGCCCATGCCGGTGTGGTCGGTGTGCAGGTGGGTGAAGGCCACGGTGTCGATGGTCTCCGGCCGCACCCGCAGCGCCCGGAGGGTGCGCAGCAGCGCTCCGCCGCGGGAGACACCGAGCGACGGCGGGAGCGTGTTGGCGCCGAGGCCCACGTCGATCAGCAGCCGGCGGTGGCCCCGCTCGACCAGGACGCCGCCCGCCGAGGTGGCGATCCGGCCGGAGGGCGCCACCTCCTCGGGGTGCTCCGCCCAGTAGGAGGAGGGGACGGCGGGCAGGAAGCCGGTGCGGTCCAACTCCATGGCGGCGTCGACGACATAGGTGAGCCGGACGTCGCCCAGGGTGAAGGTGCGGACGGCGGACTGGTCGCCGAGCGAGCCGATCCGGTGGTCCGCGGGCTGTGACGCGTTTCGGGCCGGTGTCCGCTCCCGGGCTTCGGCTTGGGGGAGTCCGCCGGCGAGCGGGACGGCCAGGGCCGCGCCGGCGACGACGGCGGTGCGCAGCACGCCGCGCCGGGAGGGGACGCCCTGGTGCTCGCGTGGTTCTGTCATGGCTGGGCCTTCTCGTGTGGGGGGCGGGTTCGTGGGGGTGGGGATCAGCCGGTGTTGCGCAGGCCGGCGGCGACCCCGTTGACGGTCAGCAGCAGGGCCCGGCAGAGCGTGCGGTCCGGCTCCTCGCCCGCGGCGGCCGCGTCCCGTTGGCGCTTGAGCAGGGCGACCTGGAGGTAGGAGATCGGGTCGAGGTAGGCGTCGCGGATCTCGAAGGTCTGCTTCAACACCGGTTGGGCGTCCAGGAGTTCGCGCTCGCCGGTGATCCGCAGCAGCTCGCTGACGGTCAGGTCGTGCTCGGCCTCGATCGCCGCGAAGACGTGCTGGAGCTCGGCGGGCACCAGCGTCTCCACGTAGTGCCGGGCGATCCGCAGGTCCGTCTTGGCCAGCGTCATCTCCACGTTGGAGACGAAGTTGCGGAAGAAGTGCCACTGTTCGTGCATCTCCTCCAGGACGCCGCCGAGACCCGCCTCGCGCAGCGCCTTCAGACCGGAGCCGACGCCGTACCAGCCCGGCACGATCTGGCGGGACTGCGTCCAGCCGAACACCCAGGGGATGGCCCGCAGGCCGTCCAGGCCGGCGCCGGAGTCCGGGCGGCGTGAGGGCCGCGAACCCAGGTGCAGGTCGGCGAGCTGGTCGACCGGGGTGGAGGCCAGGAAGTAGGCGGGCAGGTCCGGGTCGTCCACCAGCACGCGGTAGGCCGCGTGCGCGGCGTCGGAGACCACGTCCATCGCGGCGTCCCAGCGGGCCAGTTCCTCGGGGGCCTGGCGCGGGGCGGTGTGCAGCGCGGAGGCCTGCAGCGTGGCGGCGACCGTCAGCTCCAGGTTCTCCCGGGCCAGCGACGGCACCAGGTACTTGTCGCTGATCACCTCGCCCTGCTCGGTGACCTTGATCTCGCCCTCCAGGGTGCCCCAGGGCTGGGCGAGGATCGCGTCGTGCGAGGGACCGCCGCCGCGGCCGACGGTGCCGCCGCGGCCGTGGAAGAGGCGCAGCCGCACCCCGTAGCGGTGGGCGACGTCGCGCAGCCGGCGCTGGGCGCGGTGGATCTCCCACTGGGAGGTGGTGATGCCGCCGAACTTGGAGGAGTCGGAGTAGCCGAGCATGACCTCCTGGACGTCCCCGCGCAGGGCGACCAGGGCCCGGTAGGACGGATCGGAGAGCATGTCCTCCAGGATCGTGTCGGCGGCCTTCAGCTCGTCGGTGGTCTCCAGCAGCGGCACGATGCCGATCTTGGCGATACCGGCGTGCAGGTCGACCAGGCCGGCCTCGCGGGCCAGCACGGTCGCGGCGAAGACGTCGTCGGCACCCTGGCACATCGAGATGATGTACGACTCGATGACCTCGGGCCCGAAGGAGTCCAGGGCCCGGCGGACGGTGTGGAAGACCCCGAGGGTCTTCTCCCCGGCCCGGTCCAGCTGCGCCGGGCCGAGCAGCCGGCGGGAGGTGAGCTCCTTGGCGAGCAGCCGCTGCCGGTAGTCGCGGGGCATGTCGGAGTAGCGCCAGGACTCCTCGTCGAGCCGGTCGAAGAGCTGGCCGAGGGCGTGGTGGTGGGCGTCGGCGTGCTCGCGCACGTCCATGGTGGCCAGTTGCAGGCCGAAGGCGGCGAGCGTGCGGATCGTACGGTCCAGCCGGCCCTCGGCGAACAGGCCGCCGCGGTGTTCGCGCAGTGAGGTCTGCACCAGGGTGAGGTCGCGCAGCAGTTCGGCGGTGCCGAGGTAGTCGCGGCCCTCCTCGTGCCGGCCGCCCTCGGCGAGCCGGTGCTTGGTGTTCACCAGCTTCTGGCGGATCGCGGTGACCTTGAGGCGGTACGGCTCCTCGGAGTTGAGCCGCTTGTAGCGGGGGCTGATCTCGGGCAGGCGGGCCAGGTCGTGCTCCAGCGAGCCGAGCAGCTCGTCGGTGGCGCCGGTGTAGCGGATGGAGTTGGAGAGGAGGCCGCGCAGCTCGTCGACCATCGCCAGGGCGTCGTTGATGCCGTGCTCGTGCTGGAGGATCAGGACGTCCCAGGTGACCTCCGGGGTGACGTTGGGGTTGCCGTCGCGGTCGCCGCCGATCCAGGTGCCGAAGGTCAACGGCCGGGTGCCGTCGGGCAGCCGGACGCCGACCCGCTCCAGCTCGGCGGCGAGGTCCTCCAGGACGTCGCCGACCGCGTTGCCGTGCAGCTCGTCCAGGTAGTAGACGGCGTTGCGGGCCTCGTCGGTGGGCTCGGGGCGGACCACCCGCAGCTCGTCGGTCTGCCACATCAGGTCGATGGTCTCGGCGAGCCGCGCGTCGTGACGGCGGCGGTCCGCCTCGGGGACCGGGGTCTCCAGCAGTTCGGCGATCCGGCGCAGCTTGGTGAGGACCGAGCGGCGGGCCGCCTCCGTGGGGTGGGCGGTGAAGACCGGGCGGACGTTCAGGTGCTCGACCGCCCGGGTCAGGGCGTCCGGCGCCTCCCTCGCCGCCTGCTGGACGACGCGGGCGAGGGCGGCGCCGGCCCGTTCCCGGACGGCGCGCAGTTCGCGGCCGCGGTGCACCTGTTCGGCGACGTTGGCCAGGTGGAAATAGGTGGCGAGGGCGCGGACCAGGTTGGCCGCGGTCGCCGGCCCGATGCCGCGCAGCAGTTCGGCGGTGGCCTCTCCGTCGGTGCGGCTGAGCAGGCGGACCTGCTCGACCAGGCCGAGCAGCTCGGGGCCCTCCTGACGGGCCAGGGTCTCGTCGAGCAGGTCCGCGAGGTGTCGGAGGTCCGCGTGCAGCGCGGCATGGTCGGTACGGGCGTTCATGGCTGCTCCTGATCGGGGAGTGTTGAAGGTCCGTTCACGGCGTCAGCAGGTTCACCGGGTTGGCCCAGGTGATGGCCCGGATCTCCCGGTTCGTCAGGCCGGCGTCCCGGAACCACTGCGCGCTCAGGTCCAGCCATTCCTTCACGTCCGGCTGGTCGGGCTGTCCGAGGTCGGAGCTGAACAGCACCCGGGGGTGGGCGTGCACCAGCTCGCTCAGGTGCCCGGCGTCGCGGTGGCCCAGCAACAGGGTCAGCGCGGTGATCTCGACGTACAGGCCGGGCACCTGCGACAGGTCGGTCAGGTTGTCGGGGGTGAAGCCCGACATGGGGTGGGTCGCGTGGGTGAGGAGCAGTCGCGGCAGGTCGAGCCGGACCGCCTCGTCCACGATGCGCAGCGCCGCCTCCCGGTCGCTGTGCCCGGTGGCCACCGCGACCGGCAGGTCGCGGGCCGCCCGGAGCACCTCGCGCACGTCCCGGCGCAGCCGGCCGTCGTCGTCGAGGACCGGGCGGGTCCGCCACCGTTCGGGGTCGAGCAGGGGGTGGAACGGGGTGCGGCGCAGCGGTGAGCAGTGGGTGTGGCCGACCAGGGTGGGCAGGTGGACGACCAGGCGGGCCGGGCTGTCCGGGCCGTGGGCGTAGACCGCCTGCTCCACGGCCCGGGGCCGGACGCCGCCGGCCAGCTCGTTGAGGACGAGGGTGCCGGAGACCGGCAGCCCCTCCTGGCGGGCCTCCCAGGCGCGGGCGGCGGTGGAGCTGAGGTGGCTCTTGAGCACCACCCACCCGCCGACGTCCTGGTAGGCCCGGCCCGCGCCGAGGGAGGTGAGGCGGCGGCGGTAGAGGTCGGGGCCGGCGTGGTAGTGGAGGTCGACCACCACGCTCCCCGCCGGGTCACGCATGGGACTGCTGGGCGCCGCCGTCGTCCCAGGGCTTGGCGTAGCCGTACCGGCGGCGGGCCTCGTCGAGCCGCAGGCCGGCGTCGACGGCCTCGGCGATGGCGCTCTCGGTCCGCTCGACGCGCTCGGCCCGCTCGGCGACCTCGGCGGCGTGTTCGGCGGGGACCACCAGGGCGCCGTTGTCGTCGGCGACGACGATGTCGCCGGGCCGTACGGTGACCGCGCCGATGACGACGTCCCGGCCGGTGGCGGCGAGTTCCACCCGGTTCTTGCCGCTGACCATGGTGGCGCCGGTGCTGAACAGCGGGTACCCGGCGGCGCGGATCTCGGCGATGTCGCGGGCCGAGCCGTGCAGGGCGGTGCCGCGCACGCCGCGGCGCTGGGCCAGCTTGGTCAGCAGCGAGCCCCAGTTGGTGCAGCTGGTGTCGCCGGCGTTGTCGACCACCACGAAGGAGCCCTCGGGCACGTCGTCCAGGTAGTTGGCGGCGTTGCGGAAGCCCTCCGCGGTGCTGTCGACGGGCTGATAGGTGACGGTGAAGGCGCGGCCGGCGGCGCGGGCGCCGGGCACCCGGGGGGCGATGCCGGCCAGCACGCCGCCGACGCCGAGGCTGTCCAGCGCGTCGGAGACGGAGGCGGTGTCGAGGCGGGCGAGCCGGTCCACCACGCCCTCGGGGGACTCGGGGGACTCGTCCGCGGTGAGCTCCTCGGCGACCGCCAGGGCGACCTCGCGGGTGCCGCTGGTGCCGCCCATGTCGTACGTGACGGTGGTGCGCCGCTTGGCGACCTCCCGGACGGCGGCCCGGAGTTCGCCGCCGGGGACGGGCAGGCCCAGGTGGTCGAGCATCTGGGCCACGGTGAGCACCATCGCCATCGGGTTGGCGCGGTTCTGCCCGGCCATGCCGGGGGCGCTGCCGTGCACCGGCTCGAAGTAGCTGCCGTGGTCGCCGATGTTGCCGCTGGGGGCGAGGCCGAGGCCGCCCATGACGCCGGCACCGAGGTCGGAGAGGATGTCGCCGAACATGTTCTCGGCGACCAGCACGCCGAAGCGCTCGGGCCGGCGGACCAGCCACAGGGCGATCGCGTCGACGTTGAGGATCTCGGTCTCGATCTCCGGGTACTCGTCGGCGATCAGTTCCAGGCGCTCGCGCAGGTGGTTGCTGCTGTGGCGCAGCACGTTGGGCTTGTCGACCAGGGTGAGCCGGTCGTAGCCGTGCGAGCGGGCGTACTCGAAGCCGTAGCGCAGCAGCCGGTCCATACCGAACCGGGTCTGCAGCCGCAGTGTGACGCTGCTCGAATCCGGGCCGGAGGCCTGGGCGTTGGGGTGGTCGCGGACCACGTTCCAGAGCGCGTCGTCCAGGCCGTGGAAGTCGTAGCCGGCGTACAGGCCCTCGGTGTTCTCGCGGATCACCGTGAAGTCGAAGCGGCCGTCGACCAGGTCGATGACCGGGCGGATGTTGGCGTACAGGCTCAGTCGCTGGCGCAGCTGGATGACCGGGGAGACGAAGGTGAGCCCGGTGCCGCGCAGTTCGGCGGGCAGTTCGGCCTCGGCCTCGCGCAGCGGTTTGCTGGTGATGGCGCCGAGCAGGCAGGTGTCGGTCTCCTCCAGCAGCTTCCAGGTCCGCTGGGGGACCGGGTTGCCCTCCTGGCGCCAGCACTCCCAGCCGATCTCGCCGAAGCGCAGGTCGAGTGGGAGGCCGAGCTTGTCCACGACGTCGAGGGCCGCAGAGGTGACTTCGGGGCCGATGCCGTCGCCGGGGAGTACCGCGACGCTCTTCATCTGATACCTCCGTGGATATCCCCGGCTTCAGCCGGGGGTGGGGGTCCCCGCTTGCGGGGGAGAAACGGATCTCCTGCGGAGCAGGACAAGTGACGACGATTCGCCGTCCAGGCGGGCCGTCACCCAGTGACGGCCCGCACATGTTTCAGTACGGGTGGTAGTGTGTCTGTCGCCTGGTCGGGCGATATCCAAGTTCCGGCCGGGCCTACCGCCGGGCTGGCGGGAAGTCAGGTCTGTGGAGCTGATGTACGACCGATGGGCGGCACACCGTCCCTCCGCTGGTAGCCCCAGGTCGGCAACCGGCTGTGAAGCAGAAAGCCCGACCCGCGAGGGTTGGAATCCTCCGGTGCCAACCGGAGGGGGACGTCAAGTGCTGAGTCCCTTCTCCCGCAGGAAGGTGCCGACCAGGGCGGACACCTCTGCGGTGCGTTCGAAGTGGGGGCGCATGCCGGCCCCCGGGATGACGTGCACCCGGTGGTGGTCGGCCGCCGCGGTGTGGCGGTGGCCGACCAGCTGGGAGTGACCGCCGACGATCTGCAGCAGCGGGCCGGGGTGGGCGCGCACCGCGTCGGTCAGGTCGATGCCGCACAGCATCCGCATCCCGGCGGCGAGGCGGCGCCCGGCCTCCGGGTCGTGCGGTTCGGGGGTGTCGGCCCCCGGTTCGTAACGGCGGTCGTGCGGCTGGACGCGCCGGTTGAGCAGGGCCAGGGCCTCGCCGGAGCGGCCGGTGGCGGCCAGGTCGGCGATCTCGGTGAGCCTGGCCTCCAGGACGGTGTCGCTGCGGGCCGGGCCCGAGACGAGCAGCGCCGCGGTGTGCGGGGCGAGGTGGGGGAGCAGGGCCTGGGCCACCGCTCCGCCGAGGGCGTTCCCGCAGAGCAGGTCCACCGGGCCGTACTGGGTGAGGAGCTGACGCCAGCGGGCGGCGAGCGCGGCCAGCGAGTCGATCTCCTCGTCCCAGGCGGAGAGGGTGTCCACCACCGTCACCCGCAGGCCGGCCTCGGCCAGCGCCCGGGTGACGGGGGTGAAGAAGGCTCCGCCGTCCCAGCGGGGGGTGACGGGGGCGAGGACGAGGGCGTGTGCCGCGCCGGCGGCGGTCTCCGGTCCGAAGACCGCCGCCGGCACAGTGCGTCCGGTGGTGGTCACCGGACGGTGGCGAGGGTGCGCGCGGTGGCGATGCCCTCGTGGTGGCTGCCGCCCACCACGTCCTTGCGGTGCTCGACCGGGAGGTCGTAGCGGCCCAGGACCAGGTCCGGCAGCGGGAGGGAGGGGGTGCCCTCCGGGACGGTGGCGAGCAGCAGCTCCGCCAACTCCAGGGCGTGGCCCAGGTGCAGGCGGGCGGAGGCCTCGGCGTCGGTGCGGTCGAGGTGCGCCAGCCACTGCTCGGCGATCAGGTTGCCCGGGCCCTTGCCCATGCCCTGGATCGAGGAGTCCATCCAGGTGGCACCGGCGGCGACCGCGCTGATCGCGTTGGACAGGGCGAGGCCCAGGTTGTTGTGGGCGTGCAGGCCGACCGGGCCGCCGGTGACCGACTTGGTCAGGGTGGTGAGGTCGGTGGTGTCCACCGGGGAGAGGCTGCCGTTGGAGTCGGCCAGGTAGACGAACTCCGCGCCGGCGTCGGTGGCGGCGGTGGCCACCTCGACGATGCCGCGGCCCGACCACTGGCTTATTCGGGCGAAGTTGACGCCGACGGTGTACCCGATCTCCTTGGCCTGGCGTATGTACTCCAGGCCCTTCCCGTAGCCCTTGGAGGGCAGGATGATGCGGACCAGGCGGGCGCCGGCGGCGTACATCGCGGGCAGGTCCTGCTCGGTGATGTTCTTCGGGTGCAGGATCATCGCGACCCGGTCCGGGCCGACCTCCTGGGCGACGGCGGCGATGAACTCGTCGTCGCCGCGGCCGGTGAGCCCGAGGTTCGGGATCGGCACCAGCGAGCCCTTGCGGTAGGCGATCTCGACCCAGTCGAAGCCCGCCTCGACGCTGAGCTTGGCGTGCCTCAGCGCGTATTCCAGGGGGAAGTTGAAGCCGTTGCGGTAGCCGCCGTCACGGAGGGTGACGTCGATGTTGACGATGCTCACGGTTCCTCCAGGTGCAGTGGATTGGGGGTGGATCAGGCCTGCTGGGCGGCGGCGTGGTGCGCGGCGAGCCGGCCGAAGATCAGCGAGCGCAGGACCGAGGTCGCCGGCGGGTAGGCGTGGTAGAAGAGGCCGGTGGCCTCGCCCGCCGCGTACAGGCCGGGGATGGCGGTGCCGGAGGGGGTGACGACCCGGCCGTCCATGTCGGTGCGGATGCCGCCGTAGGTGAAGCAGATGGCG
This sequence comes from Kitasatospora sp. NPDC058190, assembly GCF_042883685.1. Taxonomy (NCBI): domain Bacteria; kingdom Bacillati; phylum Actinomycetota; class Actinomycetes; order Kitasatosporales; family Streptomycetaceae; genus Kitasatospora; species Kitasatospora sp. NPDC058190. Next base: position 32,760 of record NZ_JBHVVI010000029.1, on the reverse strand, counting down.
GAGGTCACCGGGACGCCGATGAACGGCGCGGTGTCCAGCGGGGTGGCCCAGTTGGACTTCTTCGGCTCGATGCCGACGGTGGCCTTGCCGTCCATCCGGGTCGGGTCGAACTCGCCGGGGCCGACGGCCGCGTTGAACTCGGCGACGGTCTTCTCCAGCGCCTCGGCGTCGATGCCGAGCTTGCCGGCCAGCTCCTCCAGGCTGTCGGCCTGCTCCGGCGGCACGTCGCTGAGCAGCGAGGTCATGATGCCGGGGATGGCCAGCGTCTTGGCGTCGGCGATCCAGTACGCCTCCTGGTCCTGGTTCTTCCAGATCTCGTAGCCGACGTGCTCGAAGGTGTTGTCCCAGGTGTCGCGGCCCTCGTCGAAGAAGCGCTCCATCTTGCGGTTGACGAAGATGCCGGTGGCGAAGCCGTACAGGACCGAGTCGGCCTTGTTGGTACGGGTGTCGACGGGCTCGGCGTGGATGCCGTCGAACTGGCCGGCGGTGTCGGCGCCCAGCTCCAGGGCCATCCGCAGCGCGTCGCCGCGGTTGTTGGTGATGCCGGGGGCGATCAGCGGCAGGTCGCAGGCCTTCTCGCCGACGTAGCGGGTGAGCATCTCCGGGTTGCCCTGGAAGCCGCCGCAGGCCAGCACGACGGCGCGGCCGGTGAGCCGCTGGGTGCGGCCGTCGGCGCCGCGGACCAGGACGCCGTCGACGGTGCCGTCCTCGGTGGTGGTCAGGCGCAGCGCCTCGGTCCGGTAACGGATGTGGACGCGCGGGTCGTTCTCCAGGGCGGAGCCCAGGTGTTCGACGATCGAGGCGCCACCGCCGCGGGGGCTGGCCGGCTTGGCCATGGACGGCTGGCCGGCGGCGAAGGTGTGCGGCAGCGGGAAGTGCTCGAAGGCGATCTCGACGCCGTGCTTCTCGACGAACTCCAGGGTCTGCTTGGTCTCGCGCTCGACGGTGCGGCAGTACTCGATGTCGGCGAGGCCGCCGGAGACCCGGCTGACGTGCTCGGCCCAGTCGGTGTCCAGCTGCTTGTCCTCGTTGATCCGCAGGAACGCGCCGGTCCAGCGGGTGGCGCCGCCGCGCTCCTCCTCGCTGGAGCGCTCCAGGATCGCGATCTTCGCCGGGGTCTCGCGGCCCTCGGTGGCCTCGGCGTAGGACAGCGCGGCGGACAGGCCGGCGGCGCCGAAGCCGATGACGATGAGGTCGTACTGGGCCTGGGTGTTCGCTTCGGACATGTGCTTCTCCTCCAAGTGGGGTGGAAGGTTCGTGATTCGCTGAGGGGGTTCTCGCGGGTCAGCGGTTGGGCGTGATGACCCGACTGGTGCGGTAGAGCCGGAACTTGGCGCCGGTGGTGGTCTCGGCGAAGGCCTGGTAGCGGCGCATGAACTCCGGGTCCTGGAAGATCGCGTCGAACTCCGCCTGGCTCGACCAGGCCGCGAAGTTGACCATGGCGTCGCCGTCGACGCTGGTCAGCAGGCGGGAGCCGCGGAAGCCGTCGGCGGTGGCGGCGACGTGGTCGACGGCCGAGGCGAGGGCGTCCACGCTGGCGGCCGCGTCGTCGGTGGTGGCCACGTTGATCAGCAGGACGCCGTCGTCCTGGACCGGGGAGGTGATCACGCCGGGGCTCGCGTTGCGGCCCTCGAAGGAGAGCTGGGCGTAGGAGGCGATGCCCAGCTTGTGCCAGGGGTCGCTCTCGATGAGCTCGCGCACCTGGATGTCGTCGAGGTCGGCGGTGATGATGACGGCGCCGCCGTCGGGGCGGGGGCCGCTGAGCAGGATGCGGCCCTGGTCGCCGTGCTCGCGCAGCCAGGCCTTGTGCTCGGCCATGTGGGCGAGGACGGTCTCACGCGGGGTCAGGTACGTGAGGGTCAGTACGTGGATCAACGGGTTCTCCGGGTTGTGTGGATGGATCCGGTGGTCGGGGGGTGTGGGGGAGGTGCCGGGTGCGGGCCCGGCGGGGGTACGGGGAGGGGTGGCGGGCTCAGGCGGTGGGGGCGCCGAGGTGCCGGGAGAGCCCGGAGAGGATCCGCTCCGCGTCGGCCACGACGCTGTGGACGACCTGGGCGGCGGGCTGGATGTCCTGGATCTGGTCGAGGTTCTCGCCGACGAGCATGGCGCGCTGGGTGGTGTCGTCGCGGGCGACGGCGGCGTTCCACGCGGGCTCGATCTCGCCTCGGCGGGAGGCCAGTTCGGTGTCCCGGCCGGTCCAGGTGCGGGTGAAGTCGTTGACGACGGCGCGGGCGGTGTAGACCTGGTCCCACGGGATGCCGCGCACGACGTCGAAGGAACGGGTGTTGACGGTGTCCGCGGTGCTCGCGGAGACCAGGTGGGACCTGAAGCCGGGGGAGGCCATCGACTCCTCGGTCGCGGCGAAGCGGGTGCCCATCATCACGCCGTCGGCGCCGAGAGCGAGGGCCGCCGCGAGGCCGCGGCCGTCCGCGAAGCCGCCCGCCGCGACCACCGGCACCCGGCCCCGGGTGACGTCCAGGACGGCCGGGATCAGGGGCAGGGTGGCGCGGGAGGCGTGGTGGCCGCCGGCCTCGGCGCCCTGGGCGACGATCACATGGGCCCCGGCCCGCAGGGCGATGGCGGCCTGGGCGGGGTCGTGCACCTGGACGACGACCTTGGAGCCGGCCTCGGTCGCGGAGGCCACGTACTTCTGCACCTGGGTGGCGCTGCCGAAGGAGAGCTCGACGACCGGCGGGGCGTAGCCGAGCACCTTGTCCCACAGGCCGGGCCGCTCGTCGAAGGTGAACATGACGCACCCGACGCCCCAGACGCCGCCGGTCTCGGCGGCCTGCGGCAGGTGCTCGTCGATGAACGCCGGGTCGCCGTAGCTGACGCCGACGAGGCCGAGGCCGCCCGCCGCCGTCACGGCGCCGGCGAGTCGGCCGCCGGTCACTCCGCCCATCGGGGCGCAGACGACCGGGTGGTCGATGCCGAGCAGTTCCGTCAGCTTGGTCGAGATCACGATGCTCCCTTGGTCCGGTTCGTTCGTCTGGCCCGGCCCGACGGGCCGAGGAGGACGGGTGGCGCGGCGAATTCGACGCTGAATTTCGCGCGGTGGGGGCGGGGTATTCCACGGATCGAACCGTTTCGGAAGGGGGCCCGCGTTGTACTGAGCTGTACTGAGCTGCTTCGTACTGAGCTTCATTGCCCGGTGCTGCTCGGTGCTGCGCTCTGGTGAAGACATTAGCCAGGGGATTCGAACGGCGTCCAAGACGTAAACCGTGTGACCGCCATAAGGCGGTGCTATACCGGCTGGACACCGGGGGGTTGACGGAAACGCGAAAAGGCGTGTGATCCGGGTAGGGGGAGACCCGGATCACACGCCGGCCAGGGGCCGGTCCGGCGCGGTGCGCGCGCCGGACCAGCGGGGGGGGGATTACTCGGCGAGGAACAGCCAGCCGCGCTCGGCGGACACCTCCTGCAGGACGCGGGCGGTGTGGCTGCCGCGCACCGCGGTGACGGCGAGGCGCTCGCGCGGCGGTCTGGGGGTCGGCAGCGGCCGCCACACCAGGTGCGGCTCGCGCTCCACGGCGCGCCGCGGGCGCAGGGCGACCAGGTCCGTGGTGGTGCGCAGGGCGTGCAGGAACAGCGCGGGCTGGTCCTGGTCGGCCGGGTGCAGCACGGTGTTCCAGCCGAGCCGGGCCAGGTGTGCGGGTACGGACTCGGCGAACCCGGGCGCGCAGCCCTCGTCGTACCAGAGCAGGCGCTGCCGGGAGAGGTCCCGCAGGGTCAGCTCGGGCCGGGTCGCGAGTGGGTGCTCGCGGGCCATGACGACGCCGAGCGGCTCGTCCCGGACCACGGCGCAGACCACGTGCGGCACCGGGATGGGCAGGCGCACGATGCCGAAGGAGATCTCGCCGTGCCGCAGCAGCTCGCCCTGGTCGGCCGCGTCCACCGAGCGCATCCGCAGTTTCGCGCCGGGCTGGTGGGCGGCCTGGTGGCCGTTGTGGACGCGGCGCCCGGAAAGTCCGTTCTGGACCTCGATCAGGACCTCGGCCGGCACTCCGCCGCACACCCCGACGGGCCATACCTGCGGCGCCGGGGCGACGGCGGCGATGGCCGAGCGGAGCTGGCCGGGAATTCCCTGGATTTCCCGGAGGAATGCCCGGCCGCCAGCGGTCAGTTCAACACCGCGGGAACTTCGGATGAACAGCGCCGCACCGATTCTCTGTTCCAGCCGCCGAATTTGCTGGCTGAGGCTCGGCTGGGAAATCCGGAGTTCCTGGGCGGCGGCCGAGACGGTGCCGGCGCGGACCACGGTCAGGAAATACCGGAGGTGTCGCATGTCGAAATCGTCGACGTCCCGGGCGTCGGCCATCGCGCGGAGCAGGACGTCGTCGGCCGGATCGGGTCCGGGCGCGTCGGGGCCCACGTGTGCCGAGGTGCGTCGGTCCGTCCACTCGTCCAGCACGCTCATCCGCTCCTCCAAAGCGTCGTACCAAGCGGTGTCGCCCCTGCCCCGCGCAGGGGTTGTGCGCCCGGTGGGCCCCGTGCGAGTCGGGGCCCACGGTGCAGCATGACACAAGAATTCGTTCCAGAAGGTATTTTTTACGGGCCTGAAACAGGGCCCGAGGCGGGGCCTGTCGCGGAACCGTCCTCCGGGCAGGCGGAGTCCGGCCCTCCGTTCCCCGTCAGCGCCGTGAACAGCAGACGCCACAGCGGCTGCCCGCCGGGTGCGCCCGCGATCTCGGCGCACCCGGCGGGAGCGTTCAGCAGCCCGTACATCACGATCATCAGCAGGGCGGCGACCAGCTGCGGCGAGTAGCCGGGGAAGCCGCTGCCGCGCTGGGCTCGGCGGACCAGTTCCGTCAGGGCGTTGTGCATCTCGGTGAGGACGCCGGAGAGCGACTGCGCCAGGTGCGGGCATTCGGCGGCGAGCCGGAGCGCGGCCCGCAGTCGCACGTCCGACTGCAGCCGGCCGGCGAAACCCACCACGACGCGTTCGAGGACGGCCCCGGGCTCGGCGCCCGGGGCGTCGTGCTCGGCCCGCAGACTCGCCCAGGTGTGCCGGGACTCGTTGATCAGGGCCCCGGCCAGCGACCTCTTCGAGGGGAAGTGCCCGTACAGCGCGCCCTTGGTCATCCCGATGCGCTCGGCCACCGCGTTCAGCGTGGTGCTGCTGTAGCCCTGCCCGGCGAAGACCTCGGCCGCAGCCGTCAGAACCTTCTCCCGTGTGCGTCGCGCCCGTTCCTGTTTCGCCACGTTCGTACCCTCCATGATGAGCGAGAGCACATACATACCATCGGGACGGAATGTTGTCTCAACCTTCCGGTCCGCCGAGCTGATCATGCGCGTCCCGCCTCCAACGGACCCCGGCGGGCCGGGGTCACCGGCCAGCCGGAGCGTTCCGCTTCCTCGTTCAGCAGCGGGGAGTCCCCCACCACCACCGGCCGCCCCACCGCGCGCAGCAGGGCGAGATCGCTCTCGTGGTCCCCGTACGCGAAGCAGTCGGCCGGGTCCGCGCCGTGCTCGCGCATCAGCCGGACCGCGGCCTCGGCCTTGGCCTGCCCGATCATCGGACGCAGCACCTCGCCGGTCAACACCCCGTCGGCGTCCACCAGCAGCTCGGTGCAGACCAGGGCCGCGCCCAACTCCTCGGCCAGCGCGGCGAGGAGAGGGCGCATCGAGCCCGAGACCAGCACCACCGCGCGGCCCGCGGCCCGGTGTTCGGCGACGGCGGCGAGCGCGGGCAGCACGAAGGCCGTACCGCCGCGGCGGTACTCCTCGTACCAGCTCCGCCCGGCCGCCTCCAGCTCGGCCAGCGGCACGCCCGCGTAGCGCCGGTAGTACCGGCGGTTCAGCGCCTCCCGGTCGGGGGGGGGCGCGGCCGCGGTCGCCAGGTGCGGGGGGGGGGGGGGGGCCCCGCCCGGGGGGCGGGGCCGCCCCGAACCCCCCAAACCCACCCGGGG
>NZ_JBHVVI010000029.1:0-26841 GCF_042883685.1 Kitasatospora sp. NPDC058190 | reverse complement strand
GCCCGCTTCGCGCCGTTTGTCCGGGGGTTTCAGCGCCCCCGGGGGGGGGGGCGCCCCGACCGCGCCCCACTGGGCGGGGTGGGCGGCGGCCCCCCGGCCGGGGTGCCGGTCCCGCCAGTACCGCCAGAACGCGACCGGGCTCTTCTCGGCGATCACGGTCTCGTCCACGTCGAAGAAGGCGAGCGCCGGGCGTACCCGCAGGGCCGGTGCCGTCATCGCCCGTCCCGTCATCGCCCGCCCCGGCTCGCCAGGGCCGCTTCCGCGTACGCCCCGGCCGCCGTCTCGAGGTCCAGGGCGCCGTGCCCGGCGGCGGTCGTGACGTCCCGCCAGGCGCGCTGCACCCGGCTGTCCGAGGACTGGCCGCGCATGCCCGAGGCGTGGAAGAGCTCGTCCACCGCCTCCCGGCACATCGCGGCCGCGGTGGCCGCGTCCCGGCGGTTCTCGGCCACCGAGAGCGGGGTGACCGCGCCGCGGTCCGCACGGTCGGCGGCGCACTCCAGCAGCAGGCCCGCCGCGTGGATCCGTGCGGATGTGGCGGCCAGTAGCAGGCTCCGGCCGGGCTTGCCCGGCGCGGTCGGCCCGCACTCGTCCGTCCAGGCCTGCAGCGCCGCCCGGGCCGCCCCGAGCACCGGCGCGGCGAAGATCAGCCCGGCGACCATCGAGTAGGGCACCCGGTGGCAGCGGGCCGCGTCGGGCAGCGGGCTCAGCAGCGCGCTCAGGGTGAACGAGCGGTGCTCGGGGACGACGATGCCGTCGCCCGCCACGCTGTTGCTGCCGCTGCCCCGCAGGCCGACCGGGTCCCAGGTGTCGAGGACGGTCAGCTCGGCGCGCGGCACGGCGAAGATCCGGTGCTCCCGGAGGCCGTCCCGCCCCAGGGTCCAGGAGGCCAGCAGCACCCACTCCGCGTGGTCGACCCCGCTGGCCGTGCGCCACTCGCCGTCCAGCCGCCAGCCGCCGGCCACCTCGGTGGCGCGGCCCTGCGGCGGGACGATCGAGGCGGCGATCCGGACGTCCGGGCCCTGCGCCCACAGGTCGCGCTGCCCCTGCTCGGGCAGGTAGGCGGCGAGCCGGCCGTGCGCCGCGAACAGGGCGGAGCACCAGCCGGTGGCGGCGCAGGCCTGCGCGACGGCCGAGGCGTCGGCGAGCAGCCCGGCGAAGCTCCCGGCCGTGCCGCCCCACCGGGACGGGACGAAGTGGCGCGGGAAGCCCGCGTCGACCAGGGCGGCGGCGACCTGCGGGGTGAGCCGGCGCTGTTCCTCGGCGGTGGGGGCGTCGTGCAGCGCGAGCTTGGTGAGCAGGCTGACCGCCTCCTGGGGGCCGGTGGTGTTCCGGCCGTCCAGCGGTTCGGCGGCGGCCGGCAGGTCGGTGGTCAGCGGGGTGGTCAGGTCGGTGGCCCCTTGGGTCGCCCGGGAGGTGCTCCGGGGGGTGGTCAGGTCGGTGAGCACTCGGACGGCCCCTTGGGCGGCCACTCGGGTCGTCGGGGAAGCAGTCCGGGAAGTGGCTCGGGATGTGGCCCGGGACGTGGCCCGGGAAGTGGTCCCGAGGCTGGTCAGCACGCCGCCCCCAGCAGGGTGCGGGCGGGCTCGGCCGCGCCGCAGCGGACCGTGGCGTGGGCGAGTTCCCGCTCGCCCTGGCGGGCGCGCAGGGTGAAGACGCCGAGGCCGGTCGGCTCGGCGGTGATCGCCACCGGTGCGTCCAGCTCGCCGAAGGCCGTGAACTTCACCGTGAGCAGTGTCACGCCGCTCGCGCCCGGCCGGCGGTCCGCGGCGGCGACCCGGCCGGCCTGCCGGAAGGCTTCGACCAGCGCCATGCCCGGCACGTGGTCGGACTCGTGGTCGAACAGCACCGGGTGGTCCTGGTCCAGTCGCAGCCACCAGGCGTTGGCCCGCATCGGGTCGGCGGCGATCAGTACGTCCCGCTCGGCGAACTGGCCGACGATGGCCGGCGACAGCGGGATCCGGGGCGGCTCGGGCAGCGGCGACAACAGGGGCTCGCCGCCGCCGCGCCGGCGCAGCATGGCGTAGCGGCTGGGTTCCATCGGCTCCCAGCACAGCCGGGTTCTGCCGATCACGCGGTGCCGGACCAGGACGTCGGCCTCCAGCTCCAGGCGCAGGCGCCGGGCGCCCTCGGCGGGGCCGCGGCAGATGACGTCGAGCCCGACGGAGAGGTGCTCCGGCCCCACCGGGGGGAGCGTTTCGGACAGGTCGACGGAGGCCTCGCTCAGCACGAACGGCATGCCGTACGGGATGTCGAGGAAGCGGTGGGACAGGTGGATGGCGGTCTGGCGGGTGGTCTCCGCCAGCATCACCGGGTCGGCCGCGGGGCCGCCCTGGTGGGCGAGGTAGTGGTCGCGGTCCCAGCGGGCGGCGACCGCGAATCGGTCGGGGCCGAGCCGCTGCGCGTCCGTGAGCAGGACTTCCGCGTCGGCCGCCTTGTGGACGGACGTCCGCGGGACGCAGCGCTCGAACTCCATGGCCTTCCAGTGGTGCTCCGGCCCCGGACGGCCGGTCATCAGTTCAAGTCCAGGTACGACATGCATGTGCAGATCCCCCTCCTGGCTCGCCGTGCCAGCCCATGCGCCGGTATCGTCCCGACGCGGCACGTGGCGACGCCGAGAAATATACCTTCAGGAAGGAATCTTGAGGGGTAAGTTTTTTGTCATCGAACACGACCGAACACGATCGACGCGCGACACCCTGCCCACCCGACACGGCGCCATGCCGACCGACGACGGAGAATTCCCTACATGCCGGAGCCGCAAGCCATCGCCTTTGCCCCACCCAAAACCCCAGTTCGGAGGGGTTCCGACCCGAAGCAGGAGCGTTCTGCCAGAACCCGGCAGCGGGTCCTGATGGGGGCCGCCGAGCTGTTCACCGAGCGGGGCTTCCGCCAGACGTCGGTCAAGGACGTCGCCGACCGGGTCGAGATGACCAAGGGCGCCGTGTACTTCCACTACCCGACCAAGGAAGCCCTGGCCGTGGCGATCGTGGAGGAGCACTACGCACGTTGGCCGAAAATGCTCGATGAGGTCGCCCGGGAGGATCTCGGTCCGCTGGAGACCGCTGCCCGGATGCTGGACCGGGCGGCCGTCGCGTTCCAGGACGACGTGATCGTTCAGGCCGGCGCCCGGCTGCAGATCGAACGACCGCAGATCGACGTCGAGTTGCCCACCCCGTACGTGGACTGGGTCTCCCTGCTGGAGTCCCTGCTGACCTCCGCGCAGGAGGCGGGCGAGGTGCGCGCCGACGTCGTGCCGGGGCACGCGGCGCGCTCGCTGGTGTCCGCGTTCTTCGGTTCGCAGCATGTCTCCGACGTTCTCAGTGGACGGGCCGACGTGGTAGCGCGTTGGCGGGATCTGAGCGATCTCCTGTTCCGGGCCTTGCGGACGGAGTGAGCCGGCTCCGTCCGCAAAGCCCGTCTGCCGTGAACGGCGGACGTCCGCCCTCCGTGGACGCGGTGGGCGGTCGTCGGCCGTGAACGCGGTGGAGGTCCGTCGGCCGTGACCGAGGTGGACGTCCACCGGCCGGAAACGGCAGACGCCCGGGGGACGGTGCACCGCTGGGCAGCCGGTGCACCGTCCCCCGGGAGGGCGTGCTGTCTCGTACGGGCCGGTCAGGCCGGGTCGGTCACGTTGCGCTTGGTGGACAGGACCACCAGGCCGCCGATCACCGCGATGGCGGTCAGCACGGCACCGAAGATCGTGGCGCCGTTGGTCAGGCCCACCGCGTCGCTGAGGTAGCCGGCCGAGACGGGCAGGATGCCGGCCGGGATGTAACCGCCCACGTTGAGGGCGGCGTTGGCCTCGGCGAGCCGCTGCGGCGCGACGGTGGAGTTGAGCAGCGACAGGCCGCCGAGCTGGCCCATGCCCTGGCCGGCGCCGGCCAGCAGCGCGGCGACGACGAGGACCGCGACCGCCTGGGAGTGCACGGCGATGATCAGCGCGACCATGCTCAGCATGGTGCTCACCGCGCCGGCCGTCAGGATGGTGCGGCGGCGCAGCTTCTGGACGGCGAACTGCACGCCGGTGGCGGCGAGGAACATCACGAAGGCCATGGCGCCGGCGACGATCCGGTTGGTGGTGCCGAGCAGGCCGGACAGCAGCGACGGGCCGAGCGAGAGCACGAACGAGGTGGCGGTGATGCCGGGGGCGAAGACCGCGATGCCGAGGGCGAGCTGACGGCCGTTGCCGCTGGGGACGCCGGGCACCCGGATCCAGGCGCCCTTGGCGCGGTTCTCGGGGCGGCGAACCGGCATCCGCAGGACGACCAGGACGGCGCTGGCCAGGACCACGGCCTCGACGATGAACACGGTGACCGTCGGCCCGGGGGCCAGCTCGGAGAGCACACCGGCGAGCAGCGGGCCGAGGCCGGCGCCGAAGACCATCGCGCAGGAGGCGAGCAGGGCGGCGATCCGCTTGCGCTCGGGCCCGGCGACGTCGGTGACCGCGGCCATGCCGGCCGAGACGACCGCGCCGACCGCGATGCCGGTGAACAGTCGCGCCACGATCAGCGCGGCGACGCTGGTGGCCGTTCCGAAGATCAGGCAGGCGGCGAGTCCGAGTGCCAGTGCCGGGAGCAGGACGGGCTTGCGGCCGACCCGGTCCGAGACCACGCCGGAGACCAGCAGCGAGCCGATCAGGCCGACGATGTAGAACGCGAACACCACGGTCAGGGTGCCCTTGGAGAAGCCGATGTCGTGCTGCCACAGCACGTACAGCGGGGTGGCCGCGTTCGAGAGGACGAAGACGGCGGTGACCGGCCAGGCGGCCAGCCACACCCACCACAGCGGGGCGGTGGGCTTGGCGGCGGCGGGGGTGGCGGCGGCCTTGGCGGTGCGCTGCACCTCCTCGACGGCCTGGACGGGTGCGGTCCTGGTCTCGGACATGACGGTTCCTCCCGATCTGACTGTTGGCTCTCCAGCAGTACGAGTCGAGTCGAACTTAGCATGCAGTACGATGAAAGTCGTACAGCATAGGAACCGGGTTATGAGGAGTTGAGGAGCTGCCTATGACCACGACCACGGCCGACGCACCCGCCTTCAAGGTGCTTCCGGAGCCGTCCGACCTGCCCGAACCGCTCGCCGAGCCGGCCGTCGAGGAGCTGCGCCTGGAGAACGTGATGGGCGCGCTCAGCGACCCGCTGCGGCTGACCATCGTCCGCAAACTCCTGCTGGAGTCGGAGGACTTCGACCACTCCTGCGGCTGGTTCGGCTTCGACCGTCCCAAGTCCTCGCTCACGCACCACTTCAAGGCGCTGCGTGAGGCAGGGGTGACGCGCCAGCGCCAGTACGGGCTGGAGCGCCGCAGCCACGTGCGGGTGGACGACCTCAACGCCCGGTTCCCCGGGCTGCTCGATCTGGTCGCGGCCTGGACCCCGCAGGCCTGACCGGCACTCGGCCCCCGGCGGCGTAGGGCCGCCGGGGGCCGTCGGGTCATCGGGTCGTCGGGTCGTGCGACCGGGCAGGTCGGTGGGAATGGGGGATCATGGGTCGGTACCCCTGATTTCGTCTGGTGAAGGACCCCGAACCGTGGCCCAGATCGTCCTCTTCCACTCCGCCCACGGCCTGCGCCCGGCCGTGCACGCCGCCGCCGACCGGCTGCGCGCCGCCGGACACACCGTGCACACCCCGGACCTGTTCGAGGGGCGGACCTTCGACGACTCCGAGGCCTCGCGCGCCTACCAGGAGGAGATCGGCGGCAGCGACGAACTGCTGAAGCGCGCGGTCACCGCCGTCGCCCCGCTCTCCGAGGGCGGGCTGGTGTACGCCGGCTTCTCGCTCGGCGGCGCGATCGCGCAGAACCTGGCCCTCGCGGACGAGAAGGCGCGCGGACTGCTGCTCCTGCACGGCACCTCCGACCTGCGGGAGGACGCGGCGACCTCGATCCCCGTCCAGCTGCACATGGCCGACCCGGACCCGTACGAGCCGGAGGACTGGCTGAACGCCTGGTACCTGCGGATGCGGCGCGCGGGCGCGGAGGTCGAGGTGCACCGCTACCAGGGCGCCGGGCACCTGTTCACCGACCCGGAGCTGCCCGACTACGACGAGGAGGCCGCCGAGCGCGCCTGGGCGGCGGCGGTGGACTTCCTCGCGGACCTGGAGGACTGATCCGGCGTCGGGCCGACCGGAGCGGGAGGCCGGGCGGAGCGGGGAGTCGGCCTGAGGTTCAGGGCCGGGAGGGGCCGCGGCGGGGGAGGGTCTGGCTGTAGACGACGCTGGTGGTGGTGCTGCCGAAGCCGGCGAGCTCGTCGACGAGGGTCTCCAGGTGTTCCATGGAGGTCGCGGCCACCTTCAGGGTGTAGCAGTCGTCGCCGGTGGTGCGCAGGCACTCCAGGATCTCGCGGCGGTCGGCGAGCACGCGGTGCAGCGGCTGGTGGCGGTTGCCCGGGTACTTCAGTCGGACGACGGCGAGCACCGGGTAGCCGACCTTGGCCAGGTCGACGGTGGCGTGGTAGCCGGTGATGACGCCCAGCGACTCCAGGTTCCTCACCCGTTCGGTGGTGGCGGAGGGGCTGAGGTTGACCCGGCGGCCCAGCTCGCTGAGGGAGATCCGGGCCTCCTGCTGGAGCTGGTCGATGATCGCCCAGTCGGTGTCGTCGAGGTTCGCGGTCACCGGGCGATATTACCGGGAGATTCGCGACGGACAGCGGTGATCGCCGGGAAGATCTTGTTCCGGGCAGAGTGCGCCCGGGAATAGCCTCGGGGCATGCAACTTGGCGTCAACGTACCGAACTTCGGACCGGGTACCGACCCCGGCGTGCTGCACGCCTGGGCGGTGGTGGTGGAGGACCTCGGGTTCGACCTGCTGATGGTCTCGGACCACGTGGCCGTGACCGCGGACGTGGCCGAGCGCTACCCGGAGCCGTTCTACGACCCGTTCGCGACCTTGTCGTGGCTGACGGGGGTGACCGACGGACGGCTGAGGATCGGGACGACGGTGCTGGTGCTGCCGTACCGTCACCCGCTGCTGGTGGCGCGGATGGCGGACACCTTGCACCGGCTCAGCGGCGGGCAGTTCGTGCTCGGCGTCGGAGTCGGCTGGGCGCGGCAGGAGTTCGACGCGCTCGGGGTGCCGTTCGCCGCGCGGGGGCGGCTGACGGACGAGTACCTGGGGGTGATACGGGAGGCCTGGCAGGGGCGGGACACCGCCGCGCCGCCGGTCTGGATCGGGGGGCACAGCGAGGCGGCGCTCCGTCGGGCGGTGAAGTTCGGCGACGCCTGGCACCCGCTGCGGCTGCCGATCGCGCGGATGCGCTCGGTGCTGGCGGAGCACGAGCTGCCGGGGTTCGCGCCGCGGATCGCGCTGCGATTGACGGACGCTCCGGTGGACGATCCCGAACGGCCCGCCGGGGTCGGCGCCCTGGCGCAGGTGATGGGCGACCTCGCGGAGCTGCGCGAGCTGGGCGCCGAGGCCGTGGTGCTGGACCCGTACCGCGGGGACCCGGAGGGGACCCGCCGGTACGACGTGGCGTGGCAGGCTCTGGCGATGGTTTCGGAACACTGGAAGGCCCAGGGGAGGGCACAGTCATGATCACGGTTGCCGACGAGGCGCTGCTGCGGCGCGCGATCGCCGTCGCGGCCCGGGCGGTCGAACTGGGCGACGCGCCGTACGGTTCACTGCTGGCCGCACCGGACGGGACGGTCCTGGTCGAGGCCCACAACACCGTCCGGCGGGACGACGACATCACCGCGCACCCCGAACTCAAGCTCGCCCGCTGGGCCGCCCGGGAGCTGACCCCGGAGGCGGCCGCCGGTACGACCATGTACACCAGCTGCCAGCCCTGCGGCATGTGCGCGGGGGCGCTCGTCCGCTCCGGGCTCGGGCGGGTGGTGTACGCGCTGGCGACCGAGCAGCTCGTCGAGCTCAACCCGGAGTCGGGCGCCTGGCCGGTGGTGCCGCAGGACGGTCCGGCGCTGTTCGAGGAGGCGCGCGGGCCGATCGAGACGTACTACCGGTCGTCCTGACGGCGGGGAGGTGCGGGCGGTCGCTCCGCCGATGGGCGGGACCGCGATCAGGGCACCCGACGGGACGGGGGTCCGTCGGGCCGAATGACGGTCGGCGGGGCGCGAGTTCGCGCCCCGCCGGTCTGCGAGGGACTGCCGCAGTCCGGGGTGTCGGTGGCCTCTGCGAGCATCGTGCCGTGACTCGTACCCCTGACCAGCGTCCCGACGAAGCCGTCCTCGATGCCCTGCGCACCGCCTTCCCGCCGGAGTGGCGGGAACCGGCCCTGGGTGGTGAGGGCGTCGCGCGTTGGGAGGCGGTGAACGGCGTCGTCCTGCCGGAGCCGTACCGGACCTTCGTCGCGGAGATCAGCAACGGCTGCGGCCTCGGCCCGGCGGAGGACGGCGGCCTCCAGCCACTGGGGTGGCTGCCCGACGGCTGGCCGGACTTGGGTGAGCGGCGGCCGGGGGAGTCGTTCCCGCTGGAGGCGGCCTGGCTGTGGGAGGACGACGAGGGCGTCGACCCGGACGACCCCCGGATCGACGCGGTGTTCCTGCACGGGTCGGTGGTGCTCGGCTCGGACGACGGGCAGTCCTTCTGGCTGCTGGTGACGACGGGCCCCCGGCGGGGCGAGGTCTGGATGGTGTCCGACGTCGCCGCCCTGCCGGTGCCCGGGCCGGAGGCCTGGGGGTTCGCGGAGTGGGTCCGGCAGTGGCCCTCGGACGAGGAGTGGCAGGTCTGAGGCGACCTTCAACGCTGGACGACGGCGGTGCCGCCGTCCAGGTCGATGCCCGTCCGGGGCGGGGCGCCGGCGTGGTCGTCGTCGCGCAGGGTGAGTCGGGCCTGGCGCTGCTCGATCTGGACGCGCTTGTTGGCGTTGAAGAACGCGTGCAACTCCTCGGTCGCGGCGGCGCCGAGGCCGAGGCTGCCGGGGCGGGACCGGGCGTTCAGGCGACGGGAGAGCCAGACGGGGTGGCCCGACCGTACGACGAGGTGTCGGATCGAGGCCAGGGTGAAGGGCACGATCACCAGCACGGCCATGAAGAGGAGGCCCGACATCATCACCATGCCCGCTCCAACGGGCTTGGGCGGTCGGGAAGTTCCTGGCCAGGCGTCAATTGTGGTGCGGTGGCCGGGTTGTTGGTGGTTGGGTCGGGCGTATGAGCGATGAGAGCGGGGCGCCCGCGCGGTTCAAGGACCTGGCGTTGGACGCACTGGACCACCAGGGCTTGGCGGACTGGTGGTGTGCGGCGATCGGGTACGTGCGCAGGCAGTCGATCGACGGGGTGGAACTGCCGGACGGGTGGGGGGTGCCGATCGTGGATCCGGGCGGGGGCGGTCCGTTGATCTGGATCAATCCGGTGGAGGAGCAGAAGGCGGTCAAGAACCGGATGCACCTTGATGTGTGGGGCGATGCAGGCCGGTTGGTGACGCTCGGGGCGAGGGTGGTCCAGGAGCCCGGCGGCGAGGTTCATTGGCACGTGCTGGCGGATCCGGAGGGGAACGAGTTCTGCGTGTTCGCTCCGCGGGGCGGCGAGGCCGGCTGACGGGCTGACGGGCTGACCGGCTGGGCAGGAGGTCGGAGGACGACTTCGCCAGCAGAGTCGGCGGGCCGACTTCCTGCGCGACAGGCTCGGTCGTGCAGCCGCATCGGACAGCCCGTGGGCCCGGTGCCAGGCGGGGTACGTGCTCTGGCTCCTCGACCGGCCTGACCTGCCGAACAGCCGTCGGGTCTGGCGCGCTTGGCCGGCATCCGGGTCGGCTTCCGGTGTCGGGGGTGGGTGGAAAACAGGGTGACCCGAGGGTGGTGCGGGGCGAAACTGGTTCGCTGTGAAGCGACTCGTGGTTTCCGAGCTTGATCATTTGAGGGAGCTGGAGCGGATCGTCCGCGCGGTGGTGGGTGCCGCCGGCGATGAGGGCTGGCTCGAGTACGGGCCTGATCCGGAGGATGCGACGCCGCTGCAGCGGGCGGTGAACGAGGTGGCGCGGAAGATCCTCTACTACCACTTCCCGGGGGACGGTTGCCTCGACGAGGAGCGGGAGCGCCCCGAGTTGAAGCTCGTGGGGGTGGCGATCCTGCGGCCCGAGGCGATGCCGGCGGGCATGGAGGAGACCTATGAGCAGGCGTGTCTGCGGCTCGGGGTCGAGGCCAGGCCGGAGGGGTGGGCGCTGTGGAACACCTGGGGTGACGACGGTCAGGTCAAGGTCACGATGGTGGTGGCGGCGGTCGACACCACGGAGGGGCTGCTCTGGCACTGGTCGAGGGGCCGGGAGTTCAACCCGGTCACCCCTCTGCCTTCGCAGGTGGCGCTCATCCATCACGGTTGGCACGCCCACATGATCTTCTCGCCCTGGGGGGTGCGGAGGTTGGGGCTCCGAGGCCAACCGTGACACCGAGTCGCGGATGCGGTCCCTCGCGCGGATGGGCGCGAGGGGCCGCAGGTGCGTGGGAAGTCAGATTGGGCGACTTCCTGCGCGGTGGGGGTGTGAAGTGTCAGGCGTGGTGGTCGAATTCGCCGGCCTTGAGGCCTTGGAGGAGGGCGGCGAAGGTGGTGGGGGTGGTGCGGAGGATGGTTTCGCCTTCATCGGACTCGCGGAGTTCGACCAGGCTGTCGGCCTTACGGACCTCCACGCACTCGCTGCCGGACCCGCTGAAGGATGACTTCTGCCACTCGGTGTAGGTCATGTTCGGCCTTTCATAGGCTCTGTGCGATCTTGCGAATCAGGCTACGAGACTTGCTCTCGCTCAGCGCCATCGATTCGGTGCGGGCGAAGATGGATCGATAGCTGGTGAGCTCGTTGACGGCATCCAGGTAGACGGGGCCACGGGAGGACTCGATCTCTACGGTGCCGAGTTCTGGCACCTTGCCGAATGCATAGGTGAGGTTCTCAACCGCTCCGGGGAAGGTGCCGATGTCGAACGGTACGACTCGGACGGTCATCCATCCTTGCTCGGAGTCTTCGAGCAGGGATGCGAGCTGTTCCCGGAGGATCTCGACGCCTCCGAAGCGGGTCCACAGCGCGGATTCGTAGATGAAGAGGGTCATCGGCTTCTGATTGCGGCGCAGATCGGCCTTGCGATGCATTCTGAACGCGGTTCGGGCCTCCAGCTCGTGCCGGGGAATGGGAGGGATCGAGCGTCCGAACATCGATGATGCATAGCTGATCGTCTGGCAGGGGCCGGGCATGTGGGTGAGAACCCACAGCATGAGGCTGTCTGCGCTCTTCTCAAGCTCGGCGACTTCAAGGAAGCCGTCCGGGATGGTGCCGCGGTACTCCTCCCACCAGCCCTTGGAGCGGTCCTGGACCATGGACTCCAGGGCGTCGATCAGGGGCTCGTTCATGCACTTGCAAGCGGCGGCGAAGGAACGGAGCCGCTCCGGGCTCACGCCGACCTTGGCCGCCTCTATCTGGCTGACCTGAGTCCTGTCGATTCCGAGGTCTCTGCTCAGGTTGGCCGTTGACAGTCCGGCTGCCTCGCGCATCTTCCGGAGTTCGGTGCCGATGCGGCGCTGACGGAGCGTCGGGTTGAGTCGCGGCGGCATGGGTTCCTTCCTCGCCGATGTGCCCCAAGTCTGCCGCGCTGCTGTGCGCGGGGTCCACTTGGGGGTGAACCTATCCGGATTTGGAATCACATGTGATGCCACTGCTGTATGGTCGATGTCACAGTGATCCGATGGATCGTCAAGTTCGGCTGCTGTCAAGCCACTTCTTCGCATCTCGGGAGCTCTCCCATGCGTCACATCAACACGCCCTCGATCGCCATCTCCCGGCAGTCCCTCCGCGACGCCATGGGCCGGGTCGGGTACCCGCCCTCCGTGATCGCCGACGGGGAGCTCGCGCTCGTCGAACTCCTCGTGAACGCTGGCGGCACGGCGCCACCCCCGCGCCGGTCGTCCAGATCCTCGCGATCCACCGCACGCTCCGGGTGGCCGTCGCGGACGAGAGCCCGACCAAGCCGGAGCGGTGCATGCCGGGCCTCCTTGCGGAGTCCGGCCGTGGGCTCCAGCTCGTGGAGGGCCTGACCCACCGCTGGGGCGTGGACCTCCAGGAGCGGGGCAAACTCGTCTGGTTCGAGCTGGACTCCGTCGCGTGAAGCGCCGGCCGATGGCGCCGACGGATCCCCGGGTCCGGGGCTTCAGGGACGAGCACGTCCTCGCTCTCCTCGGTGAACTCCACGAGCGCGGCAAGAAGTTCGGGCTGGTCTGGCCGTCGGCCTCGACGGACCGCACGCTCGACGGGCGGGTCCTCGTCCGGTTCAACACGGCGCCGGTCTCGACCCTGCTCAACCTCCTCACCCTGCTCCTCGACGCCGAGTGGGACCGCCCGTGCGATTCCTGATCGGGGCGGCGTTTGCCGTCCTCCTGGCGCTCGCGTTCGCGACCGTCGCCCTGGGCGTGATCACCACCCTCCGCGTGACCCCTCCGGACGAGGACGCCTGACCCCCGCCAGCCCCCGCCGCCCCCGCGCGCCGGGGGTTGCGGCACGATGGGACCCGTGGCAGAGCGGAGATACGAGTACGCACCGGCGGGAACCCTGCCGGGGCTGTTGCAGCGCGGCCGGGGGCTCGGCGCGCTGATGGCGGCGGAGGATCCCGCCTCGGCTGCCGACCTGATCTACGGGTGCATTCGCTGGGAGTGGCGCTGGGATTCGACATTCGACGACCGGGACGTCTATCTCGCCCGGCTGATCCGTGACCTGGAGTTGCCGCTCGGTCCGGTGATCGAGATGTTGGCCGGGGACGAGGGTGTCCGTGAGCGGGCCACCGGAGTGCTGGAGCTGCTGGCGGCCGCCGGCTCGGTGGAAGCTAGGGATGCCTTGCCGCCGGAGGCCGAGGAGGAGGACGAGGACTGGGGGGACCCCCCGAGGAGTCGGCCCGATCCGATGGCCGAGTTGGCGAGCAGCGCGCTGCTGGAGCTGCTGGCCGACCCCGCCGAACCGGAGAACCGTAAGGTCGGCGCGCTGAACGTGCTCTACGACCGGGATCCGGAGCCCGGGCTCGTCCCGCTCGTCCCCTCGCTCGGCGAGGCGGACGGTGAGTACCCGCTGCCAATGTTGTCCCTTGTCGTTCACAGGCTCGGCGCCCTCGCCGTGCCGGCCGCCCGGGACTGGGCCACCTCCGACACCCGCTGGCTGGCCAGCGAGGGCCTCACCGTGCTGCATGCGCACGGCGAAGAGGAGGACATCCCGACCCTCGTCGCCGAACTGGAGCGGGACTGGATGGATCGCACCTGGTGTGGCCCGATGTACACGGCACGAGGGCTGGCGCGGTTCGGGCCGAAGGCCGCCGACGCGATCTCCCTGCTGCGCCGCTTCTGGCTGTGGACGCCGCACTCCTATGAGCGCCATGGCTACCTGGAGGCGCTGGCGGCGATGGGGGCGGCCGGGATGGCCGAGGCGTACACCGAGTCGCTCTGGGACTGCCAGTCCGAAGCCCGTCGGCTCGGCGTCGCGCATGCGCCCGATCGGCCCGAAGTGAGAGACCGCCTGGCGTACCTCCGGGACGACCCGATGGAGGACCCGGAGATCAAAAGAGCCGCCGCGGCGCGACTGGCCGGGCCATAGGAGCCCCGCACGCCCGGCCCGGAAAAAATCACCCGCCGGTCTGGAAGCTCGGCGCCCTGGCGATGCCCGCCGCGCGGGAGTGGGCCGCCTCCGACACGCGCTGGCTGGCGCAGCTCGGGCACGACGTGCTGGAGAGGCACGGCGGGAAGGGGGACCTGCCCGTGCTGCTGGCCGAGCTGGAACGGGACTGGGTGGAGCAGGCCTGGTGCGGGCCGATGTACACCGCCCGCGGGCTGGCCCGGTTCGGCCCGGAGGCGGCGGACGCGACGTCCCTCCTCCGCCGCTTCTGGCTGCAGACCCCGCACTCCTCCGAGCGCGCCCCGTACCTGGACGCGCTCGCCGCGATCGGCGCCGCCGGCCTGCCGGAGGCGTATCAGGAATCCCTCTGGGACTGCGAGGCGAACGCCCGCCTGCTCGCCGTCGAGCACGCTCCCGACCGTCCGTACACCCTCAGCCGGGTCGCCGAGCTCCGGGACGATCCGATGGAGAAGCCGGAGATCCGCAAGGCTGCCGAGGCGCGGCTCGCCAGCTGACCGACCCCCTCGTCACAGTCCATCAACCAATCGCGAACTTCAAGGTTTCGTGGCGGCGTTGGGCCCTATTGTGATCCCCGAGTGTGCACCGGGTGGCCAGGCCGACCCGGATGCCGACGACGTTTGGGGGGTACATGCGTGAGTGGGACGGATTCCTGGCGGCGGACGACTACGGCGTGACGGAGAGCAGCGCCTCGCTCGGCTACTCCGAGACCGAGACCGAGACCGAGACCGAGGCCGTCGCGGTCTCGGCCGAGGCCGAGGTGAACGAGGTGTACGTGGCGGAGGCCGTCGAGGTGGTGGCGGTCTCGGAGGTCAGCTTCGAGAGCTACCTCTCCGTGGCGGAGCCCTGCAGCGCCGCGGGATCGTACGAGTCCGAGGCCTCCCTCGGCCATACCGCGGACGGCGGCGACCACGCCCCCGACGACAGCGGCCTCTCGCACGCCCACGACTACGGCCACGACTACGGCCACGACGGCGACGCGGCGTTCGACGGCCCGGATCTGTTCTGACCACTCCCCGGACACCCGGCGTCCGGCGTCGGGTGGGCTGATCCTCCCTGCCTGCCGCCACTGGAAGGGCTGTGCCCTCGATGCCCTCGATCACCCTGGACGCCGAACGCCGGATCGCGGCTCCGCCGGACCAGATCCACAACGCCGTGGTGGCGGTGCTCCACCGGGCCCACGCAGTCGGCCGACGCCTCGTCGACGGGGCGCCTCGGTGATCCCCGGCCGTCCCCCGGGCGGGGCGAGGGCCAACGGCCTGGCGGGCTGGGCGGGCACCACCTACGTCCGGTTCGTCTCGGACGCGGGCCAGGCGGTGCTCGACATGCCCGCGGTCGGCGCGATGCTGGCGATCCCCGCGCTGATCGGCTCCGAGCGGGTGCCCGCGGGCCAGGCGCCCTCGCTGCCGGACACGCTCCGGGCGAAGGTGTTCGACCTCGCCGCGCTGATCGAGACCAGGCTCTCCCGGGGCGCCTACGAGGTCGAGACCGTCGAGGTTCCGACCGAGCACAAGCTCACTTTCCAGTTCCTGCACCAGCAGGCGGCGATCCGCTCCCAGCTGCCGGTACGCACGCTCTGCGTCTGCCGGGACTGCAAGCACGCCAAGGTCGTCAACCTGGACCTGAAGCGGCTGCAGACGAGGAACCGCCGCATCAAGATGCTGGTGGCCGTGCTCGGTGTGACCGCCGGGCGTAACGACCCCAACCCCTTCCAGGTCTTCAGCACGGTGTTCCGCCAGGCCAAGCTGGAGCCCGACTTCATCTGCGCGCGCTGCGAGAGCACCGAGGCGTACGAGCGCCCGGTGACCTTCTGCCCCGGGTGCGGCGACCAGCGCGAAGAGGCCGTGCTCACCACCTGCGGCAAGTGCCGGCACGACTTCCGGGCTCTGGTGCGCGGTGCGCGCATCTGGGACGACACGCCGCCGGCGCCGCCGATGCCTCCGCTACCGCCCCCGCCCGCGGCACCCCCGATGCCTCCGCCCCCACCCGCGGCCCCGGTGCCGCCCCCGCCCCCGGTGCCGCCCCCGCCCCCGGTGCCTCCGCCCCCGCCTGCGCCGCCGCCCGCGCCCCCGGTGCCTCCGCCCCCGCCTGCGGGGCCGCCCGCCACCGGGTTCGGACCCCCGCCCGCCGACTACCCGGCGCCAGCCGTACCCGCGCCCGCGCCCGTGCCCCAGCCGGTGCCGCCGCTGTCCCGGCCGTGGTCCCCCGCGCCGCCGGTCAACCCGTACGCGCAGCCTGCCGACGTGGCGCCCGCTGACGCGCAGCCCGCCGACGCGCAGCCCGCCGACGCGGCGCCCGCCAGCGCAGCGCGCAGACGGTACTGCACGATCTGTGGCCAGCCGAACGAGGTGCTCTGGAGCGTGCAGGTCCCGCGCGACGGGGCCTCGCAGCAGTTGACCGTCTGCGCCACCACCCCGGCCTGCTCCCCGCCGTCCGCCACCGGAGCCGTCCGGGTCTGAGCGGCTGCCTCAGGCGGTCGCGGGCGGTCCCGGACGGAAAAAATCACCAGCCGCGCCGCCGGCACCTGCGGCACGATGAGCCGCATGCCCGAGGAGACCGAGGACGAAGACCGCTACGCACCGTCGAAGACCCTCCTCGGCCTCCTCCAACGCGGTCAGGGAGCGGGTGCCATCCGAGCGGCCCGGAAGCCCGCCGAAGCGGCCGACCTGGTCTACGCCTGCGTCCGCCGCGACTGGAGCTGGGACAGCCTCGTCGACGAGCGCTCGCTCTACCTCGCCCGGCTGCTCCGTGACCTGGAGCTGCCGCTCGACCCGGTGGTCGAGGTGCTGAGCACCGGCGACGAGTACGACCACGACCGGGCCGCCGAGATCCTGCGCCTGCTGGCACGCGGCGGATCCGAGGAGGCCCAGGAGGCCGTGCGGCTGCACGTCCGCGAGCCGGAACCCTGGCCGGACGTCCGGAAGACGCCGCAAGAGCCCAACCCCCTGGCCGAGTCGGAGACCCCGAAGCTGCTCGCCCTGCTGGCCGACCCGGACGCCCCGGAGGACGACAAGACCGAGGCCCTGCGGGTCCTGCGCCGCCGCGACCCCGACCCCGGCCTCGTCCCGCTCGTCCCCTCCCTCACCACGGCGGACGGCGAGCGCCCGCTGGTCCTGCTGATCGGCAACATCGGCAAGCTCGGTGCTCTCGCCATGCCCGCCGCCCGCGAGTGGGCCGCCTCCGGCACCCGCTGGCTGGCGTGGCAGGGCCTGACCGTCCTGGCCGAGCACGGCGAAGCCCAGGACGTCCCCGCCCTCCTCGCCGAGCTGAAGCAGGACTGGGCGGACGGCGTCTGGTGCGGCCCGGAGCGGATGGCCCGCGGCCTCGCCCGCTTCGGCGCGCAGGCCGCCGAAGCCGTCCCGATCCTGACCCGCTACTGGCTGCGCACCCCGCACTCGTTCGAGCGCCCCGCCTACCTCGAAGCCCTGGCCGCGATCGACCCGGCCGGCCCGGACATGCCCGGCCTCGACCTGGCACACACCGAATCGCTCTGGGACTGCCAGGAGGACGCCCGCCTCCTCGGGATCGAGCGGGCCCCCGACCGCCCCCACGTCCGGGAGCGCCTGGCCGAGCTCCGGGACGACCCGATGGAGGAGCCCGAGGTCAGGAACGCCGCCGCCAGGCGACTCGCCGGGCCGACCTGACGGCCCTCCTCCCGGGCGGGGGAACGGGGCGCGGCGGGCTAGAGTAGACGCGTGAACGTGTGAGTGATGGTCCGGACCCCGCGAGGCGGTTCGGACCACATCCATTTCCAGGGGTAACCCCTGTGACCTGCACGTTCGCCGGCCCACCAGACCAGCACAAGCCTCCGGAGGCCCCGCCTTGAGCGACCAGCCGTTCGCGCATCTGCACGTCCACACCGAGTACTCGATGCTGGACGGTGCCGCCCGGCTGAAGCAGATGTTCAAGGAGGTCGAGCGGCTGGGCCAGACCCATGTCGCGATGACCGACCACGGCAACATGTACGGCGCCGCCGAGTTCCACCGGCAGGCCACCGACGCGGGGATCGTTCCCGTCATCGGCATCGAGGCGTACGTCGCCCCGGAGTCCCGCTCGAACACCAAGCGCATCCTGTGGGGCCAGCCGCACCAGAAGCGGGACGACGTCTCCGCGTCCGGCGCGTACACCCACAAGACCATCTGGGCCCGGAACAAGGAGGGCCTGCACAACCTCTTCAAGCTGACCTCGCGCTCCTACGCCGAGGGCTGGCTGGTGAAGTGGCCCCGGATGGACAAGGAGCTGATCTCCGAGCTGTCCGGCGGCCTGATGGCGACCACCGGCTGCCCCTCCGGCGAGGTGCAGACCCGACTGCGGCTCGGCCAGTTCGACGAGGCCGTCAAGTCCGCCGCCGACTACCAGGACATCTTCGGCAAGGAGAACTACTTCCTGGAGCTGATGGACCACGGCCTCGACATCGAGAAGCGGGTCCGCGACGGGCTGCTGGAGATCAGCAAGAAGCTGAACATCCCCCCGGTCGTCACCAACGACTCGCACTACACCACCGAGGCCGACGCCGGTGCCCACGACCTGCTCCTCTGCGTCCAGACCGGCAAGAACCTCTCCGACCCGGACCGCTTCCGCTTCGACGGCACCGGCTACTACATCAAGTCCGCCGCCGAGATGTACGCGCTGGACTCCTCGGACGCCTGGCAGGAGGGCTGCCGCAACAGCCAGCTGCTGGTCGCCTCCCGGGTCGACACCGAGGGCATGTTCAAGTTCAAGAACCTGATGCCCCGCTTCCCGATCCCGGAGGGCTTCGAGTCCGAGGCGGACTTCTTCAAGTCCAAGGTCTGGGAGGGCATGGACTGGCGCTTCCCGGACGGGTACGACGAGGAGCACAAGAAGCTCGCCGAGTACGAGATGGACACCATCATCCAGATGGGGTTCCCGGCGTACTTCCTCGTGGTCGCCGACTTCATCATGTGGGCCAAGAGCCAGGGCATCGCGGTGGGCCCCGGCCGTGGTTCGGCGGCCGGTTCGCTGGTCGCCTACGCGATGGGCATCACCGACCTCGACCCCATCCCGCACGGCCTGATCTTCGAGCGCTTCCTCAACCCCGAGCGCATCTCCATGCCCGATGTCGACATCGACTTCGACGAGCGCCGGCGCGGTGACGTGATCCGCTACGTGACGGAGAAGTGGGGATCCGACAAGGTCGCCATGATCGTCACGTACGGCACCATCAAGGCGAAGGCCGCCATCAAGGACTCCTCCCGAGTCCTCGGCTACCCGTACGCGATGGGCGACCGGATCACCAAGGCGATGCCGCCGGACGTCATGGGCAAGGGCATCCCGCTGTCCGGCATCACCGACAACTCCCACCCGCGCTACGGCGAGGCGGGCGAGATCCGCGGGCTGTACGAGACCGACCCGGACGTGAAGAAGGTCATCGACACCGCGCGCGGCATCGAGGGCCTGATCCGCCAGCCCGGCGTGCACGCGGCCGGCGTCATCATGTCCGCCGAGCCGCTGACCGACCACATCCCGGTGTGGACCCGGCACACCGACGGCGTCACCATCACGCAGTTCGACTACCCGACTTGTGAGGGCCTCGGCCTTCTCAAGATGGACTTCCTCGGCCTGCGCAACCTGACGATCATGGACGACGCCGTCAAGGCGATCGAGAAGAACAAGGGCGAGAAGATCG
Organism: Kitasatospora sp. NPDC058190; assembly: GCF_042883685.1. Lineage (NCBI taxonomy): Bacteria > Bacillati > Actinomycetota > Actinomycetes > Kitasatosporales > Streptomycetaceae > Kitasatospora > Kitasatospora sp. NPDC058190. The sequence continues at coordinate 7,654 of NZ_JBHVVI010000029.1, read as the reverse complement.
AGCTGCTCAAGCTGCCGCTCGACGACAAGCCGACCTACGAACTCCTCGCCCGCGGCGACACGCTCGGCGTCTTCCAGCTCGACGGCGGGCCGATGCGCTCGCTGCTGCGCCTGATGAAGCCCGACAACTTCGAAGACATTTCGGCCGTGCTGGCGCTGTACCGCCCCGGCCCGATGGGCGTCAACTCCCACACCAACTACGCGCTGCGCAAGAACGGGCAGCAGGAGATCACCCCGATCCACCCGGAGCTGGAGAAGCCCCTGGAGGAGGTGCTCCGGCCGACGTACGGCCTGATCGTCTACCAGGAGCAGGTGCAGAAGGCCGCGCAGATCCTCGCCGGCTACTCGCTCGGCCAGGCGGACCTGCTGCGCCGGGCCATGGGCAAGAAGAAGAAGGAGATCCTGGAGGCGGAGTTCGTCCCCTTCCAGAAGGGCTGCCGCGAGCGCGGCTACTCCGACGCGGCCATCCAGGCGGTGTGGGACGTCCTCGTCCCCTTCTCCGGCTACGCGTTCAACAAAGCGCACACCGCCGGGTACGGGCTGGTCTCGTACTGGACGGCCTACCTCAAGGCCAACTACCCGGCCGAGTACATGTCCGGCCTGCTCACCTCCGTCAAGGACGACAAGGACAAGTCGGCGGTCTACCTCAACGAGTGCCGCAAGATGGGCATCAACGTCCTGCCGCCGGACGTCAACGAGTCGGACTCGGACTTCACCCCGCACGGTGACGACACCGTCCGCTTCGGCCTCACCGCCATCCGCAACGTCGGCGGGCCGGTGGTCGATTCGATGATCCGGACCAGGAAGACCAAGGGGAAGTTCAGCTCCTTCCCCGACTTCCTGGACAAGGTGGAGTCGGTGGTCTGCAACAAGCGGACCGTCGAATCGCTGATCAAGGCGGGCGCCTTCGACTCGCTCGGGCACACCCGCAAGGGCCTGAGCGCCCAGTTCGAGCCGATGATCGACAACGTGGTCGGCGTGAAGCGCAAGGAGGCCGAGGGCCAGTTCGACCTCTTCGGCGGCGACGCGACCACGGACGAGCCGAGCTTCGGGCTGGACGTCGTGTTCTCCGAGGAGGAGTGGGAGAAGTCCTTCCTGCTCACCCAGGAGCGGGAGATGCTCGGCCTGTACGTCTCCTCGCACCCGCTGCACGGCATCGAGCACGTGCTCGCCGACAAGGCGGACTGCGCGGTCGCGGACCTCGCGGAGCGGCCGGACGGGACGATCGTCACCATCGGCGGCATCATCTCGGGCCTCCAGCGGAAGATGACCAAGCAGGGCAACGCCTGGGCGATCGCCACCGTCGAGGACCTGGCGGGCTCGATCGACTGCATGTTCTTCCCGGCGAGCTACCAGCTGGTCTCCTCCCAACTGGTCGAGGACGCCGTGGTGTTCGTCCGCGGCAAGCTGGACAAGCGGGAGGACGTGCCGCGGCTGATGGGCATGGAGCTCTCCGTCCCCGACCTGTCGAACGCCCACGCCGAGGCACCGATCACCATCAACATCCCGAGCGGGAAGGTCACCCCGCCCCTGGTGGCCCGGCTCGGCGAGGTGCTCGGCAGCCACCGGGGCACCACCGAGGTGCGGGTGCGGCTGGAGAGCCGCAACAAGACGACGGTGCTGCGGCTGGACCGCCACCGGGTGAAGTCGGACCCGGCGCTGTTCGGGGACCTGAAGCAGCTGCTCGGGCCGAGCTGCCTGGCGGTCTAGCGCGGGACCGGGGCCCGGGGTGCTCACCTGGTGGGGCGCCCCGGGCCTTTCGCGTACCCGGAAAGCCTCAGGACCCGCTGCCCAGCCCCGGCGGCACCGCCGTGTGCAGCGCCGAGACGAAGGCCGAGATGGCCGGGTGGGAGCCCGCGCCCGCGCGGAACGCGGCCCGGGTGCGGCGGTACATCGGCAAACGGGTGAGCACGACCCCCGGCGGCTGCTGGGCCGTGCCCAGGTGGGGGACCAGGGCGACGCCCTGGCCGGCGGCCACGAGCGCCAGCACCGTGGTGAAGTCGTCGATCTGGTGCCGGATCCGGGGCGCGAAGCCCGCCGCCTCGCAGGCCCGGACGGCCATGGTGTGGCACAGCGTGCCGGGCGGGGACATGATCCAGGGCGCGCCGCGCTGCTCGGCGACCGTGGCCGGGGTGCGGGCGGCCAGGTACATCGGCTCGGTGAAGACCGGACGGGTGACCGCGAGACCCGGCTCCGGGTCGGTCGGGACGAGGTCGTACTCGTGGACCAGCGCGACGTCCAGCTCGCCCGCGCGCAGGGCCGCGCCGACGGCCGCCGGGTCGACCTCGGTGACCATCGGCTCCAGCCCCGGGTGCCAGGAGGCCAGCTCGGCGAGCACCGCGGGGATGATCGCGCGGGCCGCGGAGGGGTAGGTGCCGATCCGCAGCGGGCCGGCCAGTCCCCGCTTGGCGTGGGCGAGTTCGGCGCCCGCCTGCTCCAGCAGGGCGAGGACGGACTCGGCGTGGCGGACCAGGTTGCGGCCGGCCGGGGTGAGGGTGACCCGCCGACCGGTGCGCTCCAGCAGCGGGACGCCCGCCTCCTTCTCCAGGACGGACAGCTGCTGGGACACCGCCGAAGGGCTGAAGGACAGCGCCTCGGCGACGGCGGCGATGGTGCCGAGGTGGGCGAGTTCGCGCAGCAGGCGCAGACGTCGGACATCGAGCATCGGCTCAGCTTACGAGAAGCGTCAGAAATGTGAACTGGACCTGCGCTATCCGCGGCCGCAGGATCGTCGGTATGGAACTCAAGGGCATCTACGTCCCCCTGATCACCCCCTTCGCCGCCGACGGTTCGGTCGCCCTCGACGCGCTGGAGAAGCTCGCGCACGAGGTCCTGGACGCCGGGGCGGCCGGGCTGGTCGCGCTCGGCACCACCGGCGAGCCCGCCGCGCTGACCGCCGAGGAGCGGGACGCGGTGGTGGACGTCGCCGCGGCCGCCTGCGCGGCGCGCGGGGCACAGCTGATCGTCGGCGCCTCCGGCGGCGACACCCGGGCCGTCGGCGAGGCACTGGCCGCACTGGCCGCGCGGGTGCCGCGGGCGGCGGCGCTGGTGACCACGCCGTCCTTCGTCCGGGCGGGCGAGGCCGGGACGGTCGCGCACTTCCGGGCGCTGGCCGCGAGCAGCCCGCTGCCGCTGGTCGTCTACCACATCCCGTACCGCACCGGGCAGCAGCTCTCCACCGCCGCGCTGCGCGAACTGGCCGCGATCGAGGGCGTGGTGGGCGTCAAGTACGCGACCGGCGGGCTGGACCAGACGGCCGCCGAACTGCTCGCCGACACCCCCGAGGGCTTCGCGTTCCTCACCGGGGAGGACGCCTTCCTGGCGCCGATGCTGGCGATCGGCGCGGCCGGCGGCATCCTCGCCTCCGCGCACCTGGCGACCGCCCGCTTCGTCGAACTGCACGAGGCCTGGCGGGCCGGGGACGTCGAGCGGGCCCGGGCGCTCGGGCACCGGCTGACCGCTCTGGCGCTGTCCGCGTTCGCCGCGCCCAACCCGACGGTGACCAAGGGCGTGCTGCACGCCCAGGGCCGGATCCCGACCCCGGACGTCCGGCTGCCGCTGCTGCCGGCGGGCGGGGCGGAGGTCGCGGCCGCGCTTGAGCTGGCGACTGGTCTGGATCAGTAGTCGGCTGTCCGGGCCGCCTCTCACACCGTGGCCCCTCTCATACCGTGAAATGGCAGGTCGTACGACGCCCGTGACAAGGCATGATGGGCAGAGTGCGGCTGTAGACAGCACCATTCAGAGGAGTAGTCGGAATGAAGATCGGCATTGTCGGGGCCACCGGCCAGGTCGGCGGCGTGGTCCGCGAGATCCTGGCGGAGCGCAACTTCCCGGTGGAGCAGCTGCGGCTGTTCGCCTCGGCGCGCTCGGCCGGGCGCACGCTGCCCTGGCAGGGCACCGAGGTCACGGTCGAGGACGCGGCCACGGCCGACTACACCGGCCTGGACATCGTGATCTTCTCGGCCGGCGGCTCCACCTCCAAGGCCCTGGCCCCCAAGGTGGCCGCGGCCGGTGCCGTCGTCATCGACAACTCCTCCGCCTGGCGCCGTGACCCCGAGGTCCCGCTGGTCGTCTCCGAGGTCAACCCCGAGGCCATCGCCGACCGCCCCAAGGGCATCATCGCCAACCCGAACTGCACCACCATGGCCGCCATGCCCGTGCTGCGCCCGCTGCACGAGGAGGCCGGGCTCGCCGCCCTGGTCGTCTCCACCTACCAGGCCGTCTCCGGCAGCGGCGTGGCCGGCGTCGCCGAGCTGCGGGACCAGGCCGCCAAGGTCGTGGACGGCGCCGCCGCGCTCGCCCACGACGGCGGCGCCGTCGAGTTCCCCGAGCCCAAGGTCTACCGGCGGCCGATCGCCTTCAACGTGGTGCCGCTGGCCGGCTCCCTCGTGGAGGACGGCTCCAACGAGACCGACGAGGAGCAGAAGCTCCGCCACGAGAGCCGCAAGATCCTCGGCATCCCCGAGCTGAAGGTCTCCGGCACCTGCGTGCGCGTGCCGGTCTTCTCCGGCCACTCGCTGCAGATCAACGCCCGCTTCGAGCGCCCGATCAGCACCGAGCGCGCCGTCGAGCTGCTCACCGGCGCCCCCGGCGTCGAGCTGTCCGAGATCCCGACCCCGCTGCAGGCGGCCGGCCAGGACCCGAGCTACGTCGGCCGCATCCGGGTGGACGAGACCGTGGAGAACGGCCTGTCGCTGTTCGTCTCCAACGACAACCTGCGCAAGGGCGCCGCGCTCAACGCCGTCCAGCTGGCCGAGCTGGTCGCCGCGGAGCTCAAGGGCTGACACCCGGCCGAGCCCGAGGGCTCGACCGGGACCAACCGTCCGTGACGTTTGGCGGGCCCCGTCGTTGAACGGGGCCCGCCTTCGTGTTTCTTTGCGACTCATTGGGGCGGCTGTTGCGGGACCGGGACATCTGCCGAGGTTCGGGGCGCGAACCAAGGGGAAAAGGTGACCCAACGATCGGGCGGTCACGGGGGCCCCTCACCCCACCACGCGCGGACGACGGGCGGACCGCCCACCCTGACTGACCTTCGAGGGCGAGCGGAAAGAGGTGCGCAGATGGACCGCTGTGTCGTCCTGGTGGACGCCGGATACCTGCTGGGCGCCGCCGCCAGCCTGCTCGCCGGTGACCCGTCCCGCTCGAAGGTCACCGTGAACCACACCGCGCTGATCAGCGCCCTGCGCGAGCGCGCCGAGGCCGAGACCGGGCTGCCCCTGCTGCGGATCTACTGGTTCGACGCGGCTCCCGACCGCCGTCCGATGCCCGAGCACCGGCGGCTGCGCGTCCTGCCCCGGGTCACCGTACGGCTGGGCGCCCTCACCCGGGCCGAGGGGCGCTGGGTGCAGAAGGGCGTCGACGCCGCGATGCACGCCGAACTCTCCGAACTCGCCCGCAACCGGGCCTGCGCGGACGTCGTACTGATCACCGGCGACGGGGACCTGCTGCCCGGGATGATGACCGCCAAGGAGCACGGGGTGGCCGTGCACCTGTGGGCGTTGCAGGCCGCCGACGGGGACTTCAACCAGTCCGAGGACCTGGTCGGCGAGGCCGACGAGCGGCGGGTGCTGGACCGCGAGTGGATCGAGGGGTCCTTCTCGCTGCGGGACAGCTCCAGCGTGTTCCCCGCGCCCGGGGCCGGCGGCGCCCGGCAGGAGATCGCCAAGATCCTGGCCGCCCCGCCCGCCTCGCTGCCGACCGTGGTGCCGCCGGGCGCCCGGCCCGCCGCCGGAGCCCCGGAGCCCGAGGCGCCCGCCGCGAACGGGGGGTCGCAGCCCGCCGCGGCACTGCGGGTGGTGCCCACCCCCAAGGACCTCGCCGGACGGGTCTCCGCCGTCGCGCCGACCACCCCGGCGGCCAACGGACACGCCAACGGCACCGCCAACGGACACGCCAACGGCACCACCGCCGGACCCGCGGCCGGCGGGCCGGTGCTGCGGTGGTCCTCCGACCGGGGCTGGGTGGACCGGCCCGCACCGGAGCCGTCCGTCACCGCCGGGGACGGCCTGCCGACCCTGGCCCAGCTCACCACCGCCGAGCAGCGCTGGGCCGACCGGGAGGAGGACATCACCTCGATCGGCGGCGACGCCCACGAAGTCGGGCAGGTCTTCGCCCGGCGCTGGAGCGACCGGCTCGGCGACCTCGAACGGCTCACCCTGCTCTGGCCCGACTACCCGCGCATCCCGCACCGGGTCGACGGCGAGCTGCTGCGCTACGCGGCCCGCTTCGGACTGCTCGCGCACAAGGACGACCAGATCGACGAGCACGACCGCTACGCCATCCGGGCGGGCTTCTGGAAGGAACTCGCGGCCCGGGTGCCCGGCGGCTCCATGGTCGTGGACGACTGAGACCCGTGCACGACCGGGCCGAACCGGTGGTTCCCGGTGATCAGGCCCCCTTGTCCGGTTCGCCGGTGTGAGCGCGTAGAGTCTCCGGTCGTGAAAGAGACGGCCGGGCGAGCACCCCAGGACACCTCGCCGTGCGTCGCCGTACGCGACCTGGTCCGCACCTACCGCACCGGGCGCGGCGCCGCCGCCACCGAGGTCCGGGCCAACGACGGGATCAGCCTGACCGTCCGGCAGGGCGAGGTCTTCGGGCTGCTCGGACCGAACGGGGCCGGCAAGTCCACGCTGGTGCGTCAGCTCACCGGGCTGCTGCGCCCGGACTCCGGCTCGGTCGAACTGCTCGGCCACGACATCGTGCGGCACCCCGAGCGGGCGGCGCGGCTGCTCGGCTACCTCGGGCAGGAGTCCACCGCGCTGGACGAGCTGACCGTGGTGCTGGCCGCCGAGACCACCGGGCGGCTGCGCGGGCTCGGCCGGGCGCAGGCCCGCGCCGAGACGGCGGAGGTGCTCACCGAACTCGGGCTGGAGCCGATCGCCTCGCGGCCGCTGGCCAAGCTCTCCGGCGGGCAGCGCAGGCTCGCCTGCTTCGCGGCCACCCTGGTGGGGGAGCGGCCGCTGCTCGTGCTGGACGAGCCGACCACGGGCATGGACCCGGTCGCCCGGCGGGCCGTGTGGTCGGCCGTGGACCGGCGCCGCGCCGAGCGCGGGACGACGGTGCTGCTGGTCACCCACAACGTGATCGAGGCGGAGACCGTGCTCGACCGGGTCGCCGTGGTCGACGAGGGCCGGGTGATCGCCTGCGACACGCCCGGCGGGCTCAAGGCGCTGGTGGACGGCGACGTCCGGCTCGACCTGGTCTGGCGGGACGAGGCGCCGCTCGGTGTCCCCGCCGTCGCCGCGCTGGCCGAACGGGCCGAGCGCACCGGGCGCCGCTGGACCGTCCGCACCACCCCCGAGCAGGCCCGCGAGCTGGTCGCCGCCGTCACCACCGGCCCGGCCTTCGCGGCGCTCGACGACTTCACCCTCGCCACCCCGAGCCTTGAGGACGCCTACCTCAAGCTGGGCGGCCGCCACGGAGGACTCGCCAAGTGACGCTGCTCTCGGTGCCCCCGCGGACCGACCGGTCGACGGCCGGGCCCGCCCCGCTCGCCCCCGCCGCCCGGCTGCTGCCCTCGCTCGCCGCGGTGTACCGGGCGCAGCTCGCCCGGGCCAAGGTGGCGCGGATCCCGCTGCTGTTCGTGGCGACCTTCCAGTCCCTCGGCATCCTGGTGATGATGCGGGGCGTCGTGGAGGCCGGGCAGACCTCGGCGG
>NZ_JBHVVI010000028.1:0-79115 GCF_042883685.1 Kitasatospora sp. NPDC058190 | reverse complement strand
ACCAGACGACGGCCGAACCGGTGGCCGTCGAACCACCCACACCCGCCCTGACCAGGTAATCAGCACCTCCCACCCAGCGGGGGAAGCTCACCTCAAGCTCTGCCACACCGCCGGGCTGAGCGCCGACCAGGCCGACCAGCTGGCCGCGATCGCCTCCGGCCTGCAGAGCCTGGCGCACGGCGCCTCGATCGAGTTCGGCGACGGCAGCGGCGGTGTGCGGCAGTCGATGACCGAGTTCCACGGCGGCATCCTGTGCATCGTGGCGGCCGGTGAGGGCGCGCACCTCGCGGTGGTCACGGACGACGACGCGGACGTGGGCGTGGTCGGCCACAACATGCACGGCCTGATCGAGCAGATCGGCGTCCACCTCAACGCGCCCGCCCGTAGCGCGGAAGCCGCCACACAAGAGAGCGCCGGGATATGAACGGCGGGCCGGTGCTGCCGGGCCGGGACGACGACCCGGACCGCCTCTACACCATCACGGGGGGCCGCAGCCGCGCCCCGGAGAACGCCTTCGACCTGGTCACCCTGATCGTCGCGGAGCGGGAGCCGGCGCCCGGGATGCAGTCGGAGCACGCCCGGATCCTGCGGATGTGCGAGGCCCCGACCGCCGTCGTGGAGGTGGCGGCGGAGCTGTCGCTGCCCGTCTCGGTGGTGAAGATCCTGCTCGGCGACCTGCTGGAATCCGGGGCGGTCACCGCCCGGCACCCCAGGTTCGCGCCGAACAAGGCCCGGCTGCCCGACCTCGACACGCTGAAGCAGGTGCTGCATGGCCTCCAACGGCTCTGACCTCCAGGACGCCCGGCCCGCGGTGCGCACCCCGCTGCGGGCGACCGCCGACAACGCGCTGAAGATCGTCGTGGTCGGCGGCTTCGGGGTGGGCAAGACCACCCTGGTCGGCTCGGTCAGCGAGATCCGCCCGCTGAACACCGAGGAGGTGATGACCCGGGCGGGGGAGGGCATCGACCCGGCCGGCACCTGGGGCAAGCGCTCCACCACGGTCGCCTTCGACTTCGGCCGGATCACCCTGTCCGAGCGCCAGGTGCTCTACCTGTTCGGCGCGCCCGGGCAGGAGCGCTTCTGGTTCCTCTGGGACCGCCTGTTCAGCGGCGCCCTGGGCGCGGTCGTCCTGGTGGACACCCGGCGGCTGGAGGACTCCTGGTACGCGATCGACCGGCTGGAGCACCACGGCACCCCGTTCATCGTCGCCCGCAACAACTTCGGCGAGCCCACCCACACCCTGGAGCAGGTCCGCGAGGCCCTGGACCTGCCGGCCGAGGTGCCGCTGGTGGACTGCGACGCCCGCGACCGGGAGTCCGGCAAGCGGGTGCTGATCGACCTGGTCCACCACCTGGCCGCCCTCGCCGGAGCATCCGACGCGATCTACGAGGAGAGCACCCCGTGATCCAGATCTACGAGGAGAGCACCCCGTGACCCAGCCCGCCGCCACCCCGCCCCCGGGCTGCCCGGCGCACGCCGGCGCCACGCCGCTGTACGGGCCGCGCTTCCAGACCGACCCGGCCCAGCTCTACCGCGAGCTGCGCGCCGCGCACGGCCCGGTCGCCCCGGTCGAGCTGGCCGGCGGCGTGCCCGCCTGGCTGGTGATCGGCTACCGCGAGCTGCAGCAGGTCACCGGCCAGCCGCAGCTGTTCGGCCGTGACTCCAGCCGCTGGCACGCCTGGGCGACGCTGCCCGCCGACTGGCCGCTGAAGCCGATGATGGCGCCGGTGCCGTCGATCCTGTACGCCGAGGGCGAGGAGCACGTGCGCCGCTCCCGCGCGGTGACCGACGCGCTGGCCGGGATCGACCCGTACGAGCTGCGCAAGCACTCCGAGGAGATCGCCGACCGGCTGATCGACGAGTTCGCCGGGCGCGGCGAGGCCGACCTGGTGGCCGAGTACGCGCACCGGATGCCGCTGCTGGTGCTGTGCCGGGTGCTGGGCCTGGACGAGGAGCAGGCGCCGCAGCTGATCGCGGCGCTGCTGGCGATGCTGGACGGCGGCGCGGACGCGCCGGCCGGCGCCCAGCGGCTGCTGGAGCTGATGCTCGCGCTGGTGGAGGAGAAGACCGAGCACCCGGGCGCGGACGTGGCCTCGCGGATGCTGGAGCACCCGGCGGGGCTGACCCACGACGAGGTGATGCGCGACCTTCGGGTGCTGCTGATCGCCGGTCACCAGCCGAGCTCGTACTGGATCTCCAACGCGCTGCGGCTGATGCTCACCGACGATCGCTTCGCGGCTTCGCTGGCGGGCGGTCGGCGCAGCATCAGCCAGGCGCTCAACGAGGCGCTGTGGGAGGACACCCCGACGCAGATCTTCGCCGGCCGCTGGGCGGTGCGGGACACCCAGCTGGGCGGCCAGCGGATCGCCGAGGGGGACATGCTGCTGCTCGGTTTCGCCGGGGCCAACGCGGACCCGTCGGTGCGGCAGGCCGACGGTCGTCCGGCGGAGGGCAACCGGGCGCACATGAGCTACTCGTACGGCGAGCACGGCTGCCCGTTCCCGGCCCAGGAGGCGGCGGAGGTGATCGCCACCACCGCGATCGAGGTGCTGCTGGACCGGTTGCCGGACCTGCGGCTGGCGGTGGCCGAGCACGCGCTGGTGTGGCGGCCCTCGGCCTGGGTGCGTGGACTGGTCGCGCTGCCGGTCTCGTTCACTCCGGGGCACTCGGTCTGAGGGCGCGTCCTGGCGTACGTCTTGCGGATCTCCGTCGGGCCAGCCAAGATCCACAGGACGTGCACAATCGTTCCAAGTCCCTCTACGTTTAGGAGAGTTGACGTCGATGACCGCTGCCCCGGTCCCGATCGCCCTCGACCCGCTGGCCCGCGACAACGCCGCCGAGGGCGCCCTGCTGCGGGCCGCCGGCCCGGTGGTGCCGGTGGTGCTGCCCGGCGGTGTGGCCGCCTGGGCGGTGACCCGGCACGCGGCCGCGCGTGATCTGCTCACCGACGCCCGGCTGGTGAAGGACGCCGGGCACTGGGCGGCTTACCAGCGCGGCGAGGTGCCGAAGACCTGGCCGCTGATCGGTCTGGCGGTGCCGGGACCGAGCATGGTGACCACGGACGGCGCCGAACACCGCCGGCTGCGGGCGCTGGTCGCCCAGGCCTTCACGCCGCGCCGGGTCGAGCTGATGCGCCCGCGGGTGGAGGAGATCACTCACGCGCTGCTGGACGGCCTGGCGGCCGGGGAGCCGGTGGTCGACCTCAAGACGGCCTTCGCCTTCCCGCTGCCGATGACGGTGATCTGCTCGCTGCTGGGTGTGCCGGAGTCGGACCACGGGGTGCTGCGCGACCTGTACGAGCGGTTCTTCGGCATCAAGCCCGATCCGGCCGGCATCCAGGCGACCATCGCCGGACTGAACGCCTTCGTCAACGACCTGGTGGCACAGCGCCGTTCGGCCCCGGGTGAGGACCTGGCGAGCGTGCTGCTGGCGGCGGACACCGAGGGCGGGGCGCTCACCGACGCGGAGGCGGCGGCGACCCTGCGGGTGATCATCGCGGCCGGTCACGAGACCACGGTGAACCTGATCGGCAACGCGGTGCGGGCGCTGCTGACGCACCCGGACCAGCTGGAGCTGGTCCGCGCGGGGAAGGTCTCCTGGGACGCGGTGGTCGAGGAGTCGCTCCGCTGGACGCCGCCGACCAGCAACTTCCTGTTCCGCTTCGCGGCGGAGGACATCGAGGTCGACGGGGTGGTGATCCCGGCGGGCGAGCCGGTGCTGGTCTCGTACAACGCGATCGGCCGGGACCCGCTGCAGCACGGGGTGACGGCGGAGCTGTTCGACATCACCCGGGACCCGAACCGGCACCTGTCCTTCGGCCACGGCCCGCACGTCTGCCCGGGCTCGCCGCTGGCCCGGCTGGAGGCGGGGGTCGCGCTGCCGGCGCTGTTCGAGCGCTTCCCCGCGTTGTCGCTGGCGGTGCCGGACGCCGGGCTGCGGCCGAGCCCGTCGCTGGTGGTGAACAGCTTGCTGGAACTGCCCGTCCGACTGTTCTGACGGTTCGTCGCAGCCGACGGCCCTGTCCGGGATTCCGGGCGGGGCCGTCGGCTTCCCCGGGGCTTCTCCCGGGCCCCTCTGAAGCCCCTCCGGGCTCCCTTCGGGCTTCCTCGGGGGTGCTCGCCGGTTTCCGGTGGTCGCGGTCGGGGCACCGGTGTGGGCACCGGTCCGTGAAGGTCGACCACGGACCTTGGCGGCGGCCGACGGCTGCGTTAACGTCGTCGAACCGGTTCGGCCCGCCGCTCGCCCGCGATCTCTGCACGCCCATCTCCCGTACAGCGCGATGTCGTTCAGCCAACCTTCGGCAGCACGCCCTGGCGAGGAGGACCGCATTGACCCTCAACCCGACCGCGCCGTCCGGGAGTTCCCGTCGTCGCTCGGCCTCCGTACCCGTCCTGCTCGCGGCGCTGGCCCTGACCGCGGCCTGCTCGAACAGCTCCGGCGGTTCGGGGGGCGGCGGCCCGGCGGCCCAGACGCTGACCGGTGACTGCGCCAAGTACCAGCCGTACGCGGGCCATTCGGGCACCACGGTGACGATGTTCGCCTCCATCCTCAGCCCGGAGTCGGACAACCTGGAGAAGTCCTGGTCCGAGTTCAGTAAGTGCACCGGGATCAAGATCAGCTACGAGGGGTCCAACGACTTCGAGTCCCAGCTGCCGGTCCGGGTGGCCGGCGGCAACGCCCCGGACTTCGCGATCATCCCGCAGCCCGGCCTGCTGGCGCAGATGGTCAAGAGCGGCAAGGTGGTCAAACCACCCGCCCAGACCGTCGCCAACCAGGACAAGTGGAGCCCGGTCTGGAAGACCTACGGCTCGGTCGACGGCACCTTCTACGCGGCCCCGATGAGCGCCAACATGAAGTCGCTGGTCTGGTACTCGCCGAAGGCCTTCAAGGCGGCCGGCTACGAGGTCCCGAAGACCTGGGTGGACCTGATGGCGCTCAGCGACCGGATCGCCAAGGCGGGCGGCCCCAAGCCCTGGTGCGGCGGCATCGCCTCCGGCACGGCCACCGGCTGGCCGGCCACCGACTGGCTGGAGGAGGTGGTGCTGGGCAGCTACGGCGGCGAGCCGTACGACCAGTGGGTGGGCCACCAGGTGAAGTTCTCCGACGCGAAGATCACCGCGGCGATGACGACCGTCGCCGACTGGATGCAGAACCCGGCCTGGGTCAACGGCGGTTACGGTGACGTCAAGTCGATCGCCACCACCACCTTCCAGGACGCGGGCGCGCCGATCCTCACCGGCAAGTGCGCGATGCTCCAGCAGGCCTCCTTCTACGAGGCGCAGTGGCCCAAGGGCACCAAGGTCGGCCCGGACGGCGACATCTTCGCCTTCCACCTGCCCGCGGTGAACCCGTCGATCGCCAACCCGGTCGAGGGCGGCGGCGAGTTCCTGGCCGCCTTCTCCGGCAAGCCCGAGGTGCAGGCGGTGCAGAACTACCTGTCCAGCTCGGACTGGGCGAGCAGCCGGGTGAAGACCGCGACCGGCTGGGTCTCGGCCAACCAGGGCGTGGACAGGAGCCTGTACACCGACCCGATCGACAAGCTCTCGGCGGAGGCGCTGACCGACCCGAGTGCGACCTTCCGGTTCGACGCCTCGGACATGATGCCCGCGGCCGTCGGCTCCGGACAGGAGTGGAAGTCGCTGACCGCCTGGTTCGCCGAGGGGCAGTCGATCCAGAAGACCGCCGCCGACATCGACGCCGCCTGGCCGAAGTAGCCCGCCCGGACGCGTCGGGCCGGGTCGGCCCGCGCCCGACCCGGCGCGACGAGGACCACCTGTCGAGGGCGGTGCGGGGCCACCCACCCGCACCGCCCGCCCCCTTCCCATCACCGGACCCGAAGGGACGTACATCCATGTCCGTACCCGGCTCCCCGCCGTCCGCCGACCTCCTGCCGTCCGCCGACCACCTGCCTCCCGCCGACTCCCTGGCCGCCGGTGCCTGGGGCGACGCGGCGGTCAAGTTCGGCAACAGCATCGGCGCGATCGCGGGCTTCCTCGGCATCCTGCTGCTGGTCTTCCTGGTGGCCGGTCGGGCCAGGGGCCGGCTGGCCCGACCGCTGGCCGTGCTGGTGTTCCTCGGGCCGGCCGTGCTGCTGCTGGCGGTCGGCCTGGTGGTGCCGCTGGTCCGAACCGTCTACCTGAGCCTGCAGAACGCCGACGGCAGCAGGTTCGTCGGTGGCGAGAACTTCGGCTGGGCCTTCACCACCGACTCGATCCGGGAGGTGCTGCTCAACACCCTGCTATGGCTGGTGGTCGCGCCCCTGGTGGCGACCGGGCTGGGCCTGGTGCTGGCGCTGTTGGTGGACCGGATGCGCGGTCAGGCGGTGTACAAGTCGCTGATCTTCATGCCGATGGCGATATCGCTGGTCGGCGCCTCGATCATCTTCAAGTTCGTCTACGAGGCGCGCGGCAAGGACCAGCCGCAGATCGGTCTGCTCAGCCAACTCGCCCACGCGGTGGGCTGGTCGGACCCGCCGAACTGGCTGCTCAGCCAGCCGCTGAACACCTTCCTGCTGATGGCGGTCATGGTCTGGGCGCAGACCGGCTTCGCGATGGTGGTGCTGTCGGCGGCGATCAAGGCGATCCCGGACGAGGTGACCGAGGCGGCCCGGCTGGACGGCGCGACCGGGCTGCGACTGTTCTGGTCGGTCACCGTACCGATGATCCGCACCACGGTGATGGTCGTGCTGACCACCGTCATGATCATCACCCTGAAGGCCTTCGACATCGTCCGCACCATGACCGGCGGCAACTTCGGCACCCAGGTGCTGGCCAACGAGATGTACTCGCAGTCCTTCGTGCAGTTCAACGGCGGGCGGGGCAGCGCCCTCGCGGTGCTGCTGTTCCTCGCGGTGCTGCCGCTGGTGGCCTACAACATCGTCCAGCTGCGGAGGGAGCGTGAGGTGCGGTGAGCACTCCTGAGGGGGAGGCGGTCGGCGCGGGCCCCGTCGACCGGAAGCCTGCCGATCGTCGGGCTGATCGTCGCCGGGCTGATCGTCGTCCCGCCGACCGTCGTACGGCTGAGGGGAACCCCGTGCGGAAGGCCTTCAGCAGCCCGCTGGCCTCGGTGTTCGTGATCGCGATGACGGTGCTCTGGACGATCCCGACCCTCGGCCTGCTGGTGACCTCGCTGCGTCCCAAGCAGGACGTGACGGCCGACGGTTGGTGGAACGCCCTGCTCCACCCGGACTTCGGGCTCGGCAACTACCACGCGGTGCTGTTCGAGGGCGGCTCCGGCGTCTCCACCGGCCTGATGCCCTTCCTGGTGAACTCGCTGGCGATCAGCGTCCCGGCCACCCTCTTCCCGCTGGTGCTGGCGGCGATGGCGGCCTACGCGCTGGCCTGGGTGCGGTTCCGGGGGAGCGACGCGGTGTTCTTCACGGTGTTCGCGCTCCAGGTGGTGCCGCTCCAGATGGCCCTGATCCCGCTGCTGCGGCTGTTCTCCGGCGGCGCGCACCTGGGCCCGCTGACGTTGATCCCGGCGGTGGACCTGAAGGGCAGCTACGCGCCGGTCTGGCTGGCACACACCATGTTCGCGATGCCGCTGGCGGTGTTCCTGCTGCACAACTTCATCGCCCAGCTGCCGCGCGACCTGATGGAGGCGGCGGTGGTGGACGGCGCGTCGCACTTCAAGATCTTCCGCTCGATCGTGCTGCCGCTGTGCGCCCCGGCGCTGGCCTCGTTCGCGATCTTCCAGTTCCTGTGGGTCTGGAACGACCTGCTGGTCGCGCTCACCTTCGCCGGCGGCACACCGGAGGTGGCGCCGATGACGGTCCGGCTGGCCCAGCTGTCCGGCTCCTTCGGCGGGCGCTGGGAGCTGCTCACGGCCGGGGCGTTCCTGTCGATCATCGTGCCGCTGATCGTCTTCTTCAGCCTCCAGCGGTACTTCGTCCGCGGGCTGCTGGCCGGGTCGGTCAAGGGATAGGCCGTGGCCGGCGGTTTTCTGAACGCGTTCAGAAGCAACTTTTGAACTTGTTCAGAATGGTCTACAGTCGGCAGCGGCCGAGGCGCCCGGCGCGTCCGTCGGCCACCGGCGGACCGCCCCGAGGGCGGCTTCCGCATGCCCGCCGACCACTGAGGGGGACTCATGTCAGGTCCGTCCGCGCCTGCCCCGACCGATCCGCCGCCCGCGTCCGACGGTCGCCCGCCGGGCCCGCAGTGGTCGCCCGGGCCGAACGGGCCGTCCCACTCGTACCGGTCGCCGGGCGCGAACGGGCCGTACCGCTCGCCCGGCACGCCCGTGCCCTCGCGCGGTGAACGGCTGCGCCGCACGGACCCCGAGCGCCGGGCGGCGGCCACACCCCGAGTCCTCCTGTTCGCACTGCTCACCGGCCTGCTGACGGCCTGGCTGCTGTACGACGGCGTGGGAGTCAACCTGCTGATCTGCGGCGCCGTCACCGCCGTCGGAGCGGGCCTCGTCGCCCACGCGGCGGGCCGCCGGGTCCGGCCCTGGACCGTGATCTGGAGCCTGCTCGCGCTCGCCCTGCTCGCCGTCCCGGCCCTGTGGGACGCGAGCTGGCCCACCGTGCTGTCCGTCGGGGGCGCGCTCGGCCTGGCCTCGCTCGCCCTGCACGGCGGGCGCCGCTGGCCGGGCGTGCTGTTCGCCCTGCCCGCCGCCGTCTGGCAGCCGGTGCCGGGCGTGGGCTGGCTCTGGAACGGCCTGGAAGGCCGGCCGCTGCCCGGGCGCGGACGGATCGTCCCGGTGCTCAAGGCGCTCGCGGTCGCCGCCGTCCTGCTGACCGTCTTCGGCCTGCTGTTCGCCAGTGCCGACGCCGCCATGGCGGACCTGCTGAGCGGCCTCAACCCCAGCTTCGACCTCCGCCAACTTCCCCTGCGCGCGGTGCTGTTCGTGCTCGGCACGCTCACCGCGCTGGGCTTCGCGCACATCGCGGCCGGCCCGCGCCGCTGGGACCGCATGACGGCCCGGCCGGGACGGGAACGGCGACGGCTGGAGTGGGCGCTGCCGCTGGTCGCTCTCAACCTGATGTTCGGCGCCTTCGCGGTGATCCAGGCCGTGGTGGTGCTCGGCGGCGCGGGCGCCGTGCTCAGCCGCACCGGGATGAGCCGCTCCGAATACGCCCGACAGGGCTTCTGGCAGCTGGGCGTGATCACCGTGCTGACCCTGGTCGTCGTGGCCGTCGCCAAGCGCTGGGCCCCGCGCACCACGCCGGCCGACCGCCGGGTGGCGCGGATCCTGCTCGGCCTGCTCTGCCTGCTCGCGCTGGTCGTGGTCGTCTCGGCGCTCGGCCGGATGTGGTTCTACGTGGACGCCTCCGGGCTCACCCGGCTGCGGCTGTGGGTGCTGGTGGTCGAGCTCTGGCTGGGCGTCGTCTTCCTGCTGCTGATCACCGCCGGGCTCACCCGCGGCGCCGGCTGGCTGCCGCGCACCGTCGTCCTGAGCGGCATGCTCACCGTCGCGGTGTACGGGTTGATCGGGCCGGACGCGATCGTCGCGGAGCAGAACGTCGCCCGGTACGAGCGCTCACAGCAGATCGACCTGCGCAACGTCCGCGAGCTCTCCGCGGACGCGGTGCCCGCCCTGGACCGGCTCCCCGAACCGCAGCGGACCTGCGCGCTGCAGCTGATCCGCACCGACCTGGCGGACCACCCCTCGGCCTGGTCCGCCACCAGCCGCGCCGCCGACCGGGCCCGCGCGATCCTGGCCGCACGGCCGTTGACCGACGGCGGGTTCGGCGGCACGAACGCCTGCGAGCGGGCGGGGCTGCGGATCGACCCGTACTTCTGACGGCCGGGGCACGCGACGGGCCCGCCGGGAGCGTCTGCTCCCGGCGGGCCCGTTCGGCGGCGGCGCCTCAGTGCGTCGCGGCGCCTCAGCGCGTCGCGGTGCCCCAGCGGGTCGCGGCGCTCAGTGCGTCGCGATCGCTCAGTGCATCGCGACGCCGGCGGAGTCGCCGCTCGGCAGGTCGCTGGCCTTCGCCTTGATCACGAAGAGCGAGATCAGCAGGGCGACCCCGGCGAGCGCCGCGCCGACGATGAAGCCGTGCGAAATCCCCTGGGTGAGAACCGAGTTGGCGGCGTCGGTGCCCTGGGGGAACTCGTGGTGCTGCTGGACGTAGGCCAGCTGCTCCGGGGTGGCCTTCTCCATGAAGATCGGCGTCTGGACCTTGGCCTCGGCGGTCGCGTAGTGCGCGAAGACCGTGGTCAGGATCGACAGGCCGAGCGAACCGCCGATCTGCTGCATCGAGTTGAGCAGGCCGGAGGCAGCGCCGGTCTCCTCGCCCGGCACGCCCGCGACCGAGAGCAGCATCACCGGGACGAAGATCAGACCCATGCCGAAGCCGAAGACGACCGTGGGGCCGAGCACCCCGTCGACGTAGCCGCTGTCCTTGCTCATCTGGGTCAGCCAGGAGAGGCCGACGGTGACCAGCAGCGCGCCGCCCGCCATGAACGGCTTCGGGCCGTACTTGGCCTGCAGGTTGGACGCGATCTGCGCGGCGATGATGATCGAGACGCTGATCGGCAGGAACGAGACGCCGGCCTTGAGCGGGCTGTAGCCGAGCGGTCCCTGCACGAACAGGACGACGTAGAAGAAGATGCCGAACATGGCCGCGGCCAGGCAGAGCATCATCACCAGGCCGCCGGTGCGGTTGCGGTTGGCGAACAGGTGCAGCGGGGTGATCGGCTGGTCGGTGCGGGTCTCGATCACGAGGAAGGCGGCCAGCAGGATCGCACCGGCCGCGAAGGAGCCGAGCGTGATGCTGTCCGACCAGCCGTCCGAGGCGGCCCGGATGAATCCGTAGACCAGGCCGACCAGGCCGAGCGTCGAGGTGAGCGCGCCGGGCACGTCGAAGCGGCCCGGGTGGCGCTCGGACTCGGCGATGTAGCGCGGCGCGGCGATCGCGATCAGGATCGCGATCGGCACGTTGACGAAGAACACCCAGCGCCAGTTCAGGTACTCGGTGAGCAGACCGCCGGCCAGCAGGCCGATCGCGGCGCCCGAGCCGGCCACCGCCGAGAACACGCCGAACGCCTTGTTGCGTTCCGGCCCCTCGTCGAAGTTGGTGGCGATCAGGGCGAAGGCGGTCGGTGAACAGATCGCGCCGCCGATGCCCTGGAGCGCGCGGGCCGCCAGCAGCAGGCCGCTGTCCTGCGCGAAGCCGCCCAGCAGCGAGGCCAGGCCGAACAGCAGGGTGCCGAAGATGAACACCCGGCGGCGGCCCAGGATGTCGCCCGCGCGACCGCCGAGCAGCAGCAGCCCGCCGAAGGTCAGCGTGTAGGCGTTGATGACCCAGGACAGGTCGGTGGTCGAGAAGTTCAGCGCGTCCTTGATGTGCGGCAGCGCGATGTTCACGATGGTCGCGTCGAGCACGACCATGAGCTGCGTGGCCGCGATGACGGTCAGGGTGATGCCCTTCCCCTGACCTCCGCGGCCCTTCGGTGGTGAGTTCTTGTCGAGCGTGTCGGAGATGGCCACGAATCTTCCCCCTGCTGGCTACGTGCTCGGTGCCTGGTACACGGTGCGTGGTGCTGGTGCGCGGTGGTGGTACGTGCTTGGTGCCCGGTGACTCGGTGCTTGGTGTCCGGCCTACCTGCCGGGCCCGGAGTGCTGCTGTGCGCCGATGACGGGCGGGTGCAGGTGTGGGCTGGGAAGGAACGGTGCCGTTCACTAATCTGGACGATATCCTGGGCTCGATAGTGAACGCAAGCGTTCCTTAAGGAGGGTGGCGATGGATCGGTTGGTGCGGCGCCTCACGGCGGACCGGGCGTCCGGTCGGGCGGCCGCCCGACCGGCGGAGGATGCGGTGCCGTCGCCCCTGACGGCTGTGGCTGCGGCAGCGGGTGCGGCGCCGGTGGGGCCCGAGGCGTCCGGGGAGTCGGTGGTGCCAGTGGAGTCGGTGGTGTTCGCGGGGCCGCCGAGTGGGGAGTCGGAGCCCCGCTGCCCGGTGCGGGTCGCCCGGGAGGTGCTGGTCCGCCCGGTGCGGCGCCGGGGGAAGGAGTTGGAGAACGCGATCTTCGCGGCCGCGCTCGACCAGCTCACCTCCGGCGGCTACGCGCGACTGACGATGGAGGGCGTCGCCGCTGCGGCGCGGACCGGGAAGGCCGCGCTCTACCGGCGTTGGGCCTCCAAGATGGAACTCGTCATCGACGCCCTGGACTCCACTCTCCCACGCCCTCACGGGGTGCCCGACCTCGGGTCCGCCCGGGCTGAATTGCTGCAGCTCATCGAGCTGTTCACGGGGGCGATCGGTTCCAGTGCGGGCGCCGCCCTGCACGTGCTGATGGGCGAGCTCTCCCAGCAACAGGCCGAGGTGTTCAAGGGCTTCATCGTGCAGCGGGTGATGGAGCCGACCAAGGACACCATCCTGGACATCCTCCGTCGCGGCGTCGAGCGCGGCGATGTCCGGCCCGGCGCGGTCAGCCCACTGGTCGCCGACGTCATTCCGGCGATGCTGCTGTTCCGGGTGAAGGTCCACGAAGGGGAGATGGCCCCCGACTTCGCGGTCCGGCTGGTGGACGACGTGCTGGTCCCGCTGATCCGGCAGTCGTAGCGCGGTCGAGTGGGGCGGGCTCGGGGTTGGCTGCACTGGCCGGGCTCGGCTGGGCTGGGCTGGGCTCGGGCTCGGGCGGCCGTGCAGGCCCGGCTCGGGGTGGTCGTCGGCGGGCTTAGGCTGGGGGTTGCCCCACTTGAACGGGCTGCCTTGCCGAACGGAGCCCCTGCGATGCCCATCGTCCCGCCGACGCACTCCGTCGAACGCTCGCTCCGCCGGGCCGGCGCCAAGGTCGTGGTGGGCCTGGACGAGGTCGGACGCGGTGCCTGGGCCGGGCCGGTCACCGTCGGCGCGGCCGTCACCGGACTGCGCAAGGCGCCCGAGGGGCTGACCGACTCCAAACTGCTCACCGAGCTGCGCCGCAAGGCACTCGCACCGGTGCTCGCCGACTGGGTCACCGCGTACGCGCTCGGGCACGCCTCACCGCAGGAGTGCGACGAGCTCGGCATGACGGCGGCGCTGCGGCTGGCCGCCGTCCGAGCGCTGGAGGCGCTGCCGGTCGAGCCCGACGCGGTGATCCTGGACGGCAAGCACGACTACCTCGGTGGCCCCTGGCGGGTGCGCACGGTGATCAAGGGTGACCAGTCCTGCATCTGCGTCTCCGCCGCCTCGGTGCTCGCCAAGGTCCACCGCGACGGAATGATGGCCGAACTGGGCGAGGCGTACCCGGATTACGGCTTCGCGGAGAACGCCGGCTATCCGTCCCCGGTGCACCGTGCCGCGCTGGAGGAGTACGGCCCCACCGAGCACCACCGGCTCTCCTGGGCCTACATGGACGCGTTGCCGAAGTGGCGTCACCTCAAGCGCGACCGGGACGTCGTGGGCGTGGTTCAGGGATCCGTCGACGAACAGTTGACGCTCGGTTTCTGACGGTCCGTCTGGAATTGCCTCGGGTGCGGGCGGCGGGTGTCCGGTGCTCAACGGGTGGGGCGCCCGTGCGCCTCCGACCGGCATTTGATAGATATCCGGGTATGCCTGTCTTCCCCGAGGAGCCGGAGATTCACGAGAGCCTCCCGGGCCCCGGCGTTCCCTTCCCCCGCGAGTCGGACGCACAAGCCCTCCACGTGCCTGCCACCGGCGGCGCACCCGCCACCAAGCCCACCGTCGCACCGGCCCCGGTGCCCGGTCCCCGTCCGGCGCCCCCGCGCCCGGCTCAGCCGCGCGCCGACCGTTCGGGCCCGCCGCGTCTGATCCCCAAGCCGGGACCGGCGCCGCGCCGCCCGGCCGCTGCCACGCCGCAGGTCGAGGTCCAACGGATCGCCGCCACCCCGGCCCAGGCGTTGGAACGCGCTGACGACGCGATCGACCAGCTGCTGGACTCCGGCCGCAACCCGGGCGACATCCTGGTGCTGACCGTCGGCGGGGCGCACCCCTGGCAGCAGCACGAACTCTCCTTCGGGGAGGAGCGCTACTGGGCGCAACTCACCGAGGGCGGGGACGTGTTCTACGCGGATGCCGCGCTGACCCGTCCGGTTCGCCGCGAGGTGGTCGTCCTGGTGGTCAACGGCGGTTCGCCCACCCGGGCCGCCGAGGCGTACACCAAGGCGCTCGCCCGCGCGACCGGCCTGCTGGTGGTCTGCGGGGAGGCCGGCCCGGCTGCCACCGGGGTTGCCGGTGCCGCGCCGGGGCGCCCGGTCACGGCCTGACATTCGTTCCCGCTCCGGGTCCGACGCCTTCACGGTGCCGGGCCCGGAGTCCGTCCGAGGTGACCCGCCCCGCCGCGCGTCGGCGCGGAACTGGGCGTGCCGGGTGTGCAGGTCGGGCGTCGCACGCTGCGCCTGCCGGTGCGTGGTGGTTCCCGTCGGTGCGTACGGCGACTGACCGTCAGACTGCGGCCCCCGGGGTCCGCCGCGCTGGTGGTGCCTGTCGGTGCCGTTCAGCAGGTGCCGGTGCGGCGGCTCGGTTCGACGGCCGTGACCCGCGCCGGGGTCCACGGGGGCTCGGACGGGTGGGGGCGCGGCGGAGCGTCGACGCGCTTGGCCTGCTCGGCTGCCTTCTGCCGGGCGCGCTGACTGCGCGAGGCGTCGTCGAGCACCGATCGGGGCGGCAGCTCCGTCACGGTGTGCACCGGCCCGTCCGTCCACGAGCCCGCATGCGGATTGCGTCCACTGCGCCCGTCGCCGAGGATCTGCCAGCCCGCCGGGGTGAGTCCGATGTACGAGCCGCAGCGCAGCCCGTGCAGCACGGACGCGTCCCGCAGCGCCCACATCCAGGCACCGTCCTGCTCCGTCCAGCCGGGCGCGCCCTCGCGGCAGCGCAGCAGCACGGCCGTCCGGGTCGGCTCGGGCCGGCGCAGATCGTGCGGGATGATCCGGCGCAGGTGGGCCAGCAAGTGGTTCCGGTGCTGCCAGCCGTCGGTGTCGTGCGGCCAGGGCGTGAACGAGGCCGAGGCGGCCAGGTGGTGGAGCGCGTCCATGATCGCGAGCACGACCGTGCCCGGCTGGGGCAGGTGGCGCTGGTGCAGTTCCAGGACGAACTCGCGCGGATCGCGCAGCATCGGGATCCCCGAGGCGGTCCAGGTCTCCAGGTCGACCAGCCGTCTGGGCGACGAACTCCCGGAGAGGGGATGCTGACCTCGGCCGATACCGTTGATCACGATCCTCCTTCCTGGCCCGTGGGCAGGCGGGTGCCTGGGTACGCCGAAGGGCGGGTCCAGCGGACCGGATTTCGGGTACCCCCCAATTCTCGGGGCAACCGGGGCGGACCGGCAACGATGAAATGATGAACGCCACCCGAAAGCCCATGATCTGCCGGATATGTTCCGCGGCTGCCCGGACGTTGCCGAGGCGGCGCCCGACCTTGATCCACACCCCGCAAAGGGCATGGTGAAGCGCGTTCGGCATGGTGGGCACTCCTTTCCCGGGCCGGTCCGCGATGTGATCGAAATCGCCCCGTCTACTCCTTTCTGTTAGGCCATTCGGGTGAGAGGGGTCGTGGTCGGAGACGCTCTGCCCGCGGCGGTCGGCCGCGGCCCGCTCACCCCTGCACGGCTAGGACCAGCGGCAGCACCGCGCTCGCCCCGGCCCGGCGCAGCAGCCGGGCGGCCACGGTGACCGTCCACCCCGAGTCCACGAGGTCGTCCACCAGCAGCACCGGCCCGCCGGCCGCCGCCACCGCCTGCTCCAGCTCCGGCGGCAGCACGAGCGCCCCGGCCAGCGAGTGCAGCCGTTGGGCGCTGTTGCTGCGGGCCCCGTGCGGCGGCAGCCCACCCGCATACTCGATCCTCCCGAGCAGCGGCAGCCGCCCGATCTCGGCGATCCGCGCGCCGAGACTGCCGACCAGCTGGGGGCGGGTGGAGCAGGCCATGGTCACCACGCCGACCGGCCGCTCCAGTCGGGTGCCCTCCGCCGTCGTCGGCCCGGCCCAGCCGCCCGGGCCGCGCGCCCAGTCGGCCAGCACCGCCACCAGCGCGTCCACCGCCTCGCCGGGCACCGGCACGTCCGGCGCCTGCTCGGCGAGCAGGGTGCGCAGCCGGTTGCCCCAGCCGATGTCGGACAGTCGGCCGAGCGCCCGTCCGGTCTCCGCCTGCTCGCCCGCCGGGATCCGGCCCTTGAGCGGCACCCCGAGCGCGTCCATCCCCGTGGGCCAGAGCCGGCGCGGCTCGAAGCTCACGCCCGGGCGGCCCAGCGCGGCCCGGGCCGCGGCCAGCGTCTCGGCCGAGACCTCCGGGGTGTGCAGCGGGCCCGCGCAGTTGTCGCACCGCCCGCACGGCGCGGCCTGCTCGTCGTCCAGCTGGCGGCGCAGGAACTCCATCCGACAGCCGGTGGCCGCCGCGTAGTCGCGCATCGCCCGCTGCTCCGCCTCCCGGGAGGCGGCCACCTTGGCGTAGCGGGCGGTGTCGTACTCCCAGCTCTGCCCGGTGGCCGTCCAGCCGCCCTTGACCCGGCGGACGGCGCCGTCGACGTCCAGCACCTTGAGCATGGTCTCCAGCCGGGCGCGGCGCAGGTCCACCCGGGGCTCCAGGGCGGCGGTGGAGAGCGGACGGCCGGCGTCGGCCAGGGCGTCGATGGTGCGGCGCACCTGTTCCTCGGGCGGGAAGGCCAGCGAGGCGAAGTAGCGCCAGATCGCCTCGTCCTCGCGCCCGGGCAGCAGCAGCACCTCGGCGCGGTCCACCCCGCGCCCGGCCCGGCCGACCTGCTGGTAGTAGGCGATCGGCGAGCTGGGCGAGCCCAGGTGGACGACGAAGCCGAGGTCGGGCTTGTCGAAGCCCATGCCGAGCGCGGAGGTGGCGACCAGCGCCTTGACCCGGTTGGCCAGCAGGTCGGCCTCGGCGGTGCGCCGCTCGGCGTCCTCGGTGCGGCCGGAGTAGGAGGCCACCGGGAAGCCGCGCTCGCGCAGGAAGGCCGTCACCTCCTCGGCCGCGGCCACCGTCAGGGTGTAGACGATGCCCGAGCCGGGGAGCCGGTCGAGGTGGTCGGCCAGCCAGGCCAGCCGGTGCGCCGGGTCGGGCAGGGCGAGCACGCCCAGGGTGAGGCTCTCCCGGTCGAGCGGGCCGCGCAGCACCAGGGCGTGCTCGTCGGTGGTGCCGGTGCCGAGCTGCTCGGCGACGTCCGCGGTGACCCGGGCGTTGGCGGTGGCGGTGGTGGCCAGCACCGGGACCCCGGGCGGGAGGTCCGCGAGCATGGTGCGCAGCCGCCGGTAGTCGGGGCGGAAGTCGTGGCCCCAGTCGGAGATGCAGTGGGCCTCGTCGACCACCAGCAGGCCGGTGGAGGCGGCGAGCTTCGGCAGCACCTGGTCGCGGAAGTCCGGGTTGTTCAGCCGCTCGGGGCTGACCAGCAGGATGTCGACCTTCCCGGCGGCGACCTCGGACTGGATCTCGTCCCACTCCTCGGTGTTGGCCGAGTTGATGGTGCGGGCGTGGATGCCGGCCCGGGCCGCCGACTCGACCTGGTTGCGCATCAGGGCGAGCAAGGGGGAGACGATCACCGTCGGCCCGGCGCCGCGGGCGCGGAGCAGGGCGGTGGCGATGAAGTAGACCGCGGACTTCCCCCAGCCGGTGCGCTGGACGACGAGTGCGCGGCGGTGGTCGACCACGAGGGCCTCGATGGCCGTCCACTGGTCCTCGCGCAGGGCGGCGGCGGGGCCGGCCAGTTCACGGAGGACGGCCTCGGCCCGCGCCCGGACCTGGTCGCGGTCGGCGGTGGCGGTGGTGTGGATGTCGGGCTGCTGCATGGCGTCGATGTAACCCCATGGCGCCGACAAGGGGCGAATGCGGGTGAGGCACGGGAGCGGAAGGCGGAGTGGATTTCATCCGTTGATCCGCTGAACGGTTGTCAAAATCCACTCGGCTGAGTGTGTGTCGTGTACCCCGAATGGGTGATGAGAAATTCGAGGGCCGAGTTATCCACAGGAAAAAAAGACGTTCGGCGCCGTTGTCGGATTGCGTCCACTCTTGCGGCCATGAACGCGATGAACAACGAACACGTCATCCTGTCCCTCGGCCCGGCTTCCGAGCAGCGGCCGGTCGCCGTGCGCGGTCCGGCCGACATGGCCGAGCTGTTGCCCTATCTCCTGGGGTTCTACCCCGACGACAGCATCGTCGTGGTCGGCCTCCAGGGCCCCGACCTGCACCAGGGCGGAGTCATCCGGGCGGACCTCCCGGCCTCGCCCGCGGACTGGCCCGCGGCGGCGGAGGAGACGGCCGCCCTGCTGGTCGCCCTCTCCGAGCGCCACGGCAGCCGCCCGCTCCAGGTGCTCCTCTACCTCTGCCAGGATCCGGTCACGGCGCACGCCCCGCCGGTGGTGGAGGGCCTGCGGCCGCTGGCCGACCACCTTCGGGCGGCTTTCGGGCGCAGGGGAGCGGCGGTCAAGGAGTCGCTGTGCGTCTCGGACGGCCGGTGGTGGTCCTTCCTCTGCCGCCGTGAGGGGTGCTGCGATCCGGCGGGCAACCCGGTGCGGCGCGGGCCCGATCCGGGTCCGGCGGCCGCCGCCGCGACGGTGGCGGGCCTGGTGCCGCGCGGCAGCCGCAAGGCGATCATCGGCGGGCTCGTCCCGGTCGGCCCACCGGAGGACGCCGCCCAGCGCGAGGCGCTCGTCCGGGCCGAGGCGGCCGTCGACTCGGTCTCCCGTGAGCAGGGCATCGAACTGTTGGAACAGGCCTTCGCCGAGTTCGCGGCCGGCGCCCGGGAGCTCGACGAGGAGCGGACGGCCCGGCTGCTCCTCGCCCTGCGGGACCGCCTCACCCGGGACCGCGGCGTCGAGTACGTCCGGCCCGCCGAGCTCGCCCCCGCCGAGCGGCTCTGGCGCTTCCTCGCCCGGCGCGCCGTGCCGCCGTACGAGGGCTGTGCGGTGGCCCCGCTCACGCTGCTGGCCTGGGCCTCCTGGGTCGCCGGGGACACGGCGACCGCCCGGGTGGTGCTCGGCCAGGTGCTGCGGCTCGCCCCGGGCTACCTGCTGGCCGAGCTGCTGTACGAATCGATGAACGATGGCATGACGCCCGAGGCGCTGATGGCCGCCGTCGAGGCCCAACGACGGCGGCGCGAGGAGCGGGCGGGCAGGCCGGCCACCGAGCCCGATCCCGCTGTGAACGCAGCGCCTGGACCGGGGCCTGCCCCGGGCGCGGGCGAGCCCCCCGGGCGTCCCGAGGAGCGGCCCGGACCGGCCGACGGCGGGCGCCGACGCCGACGGGGCGCCCGCCGGAAGGGCGCGGTCACGGCGTCGACCCGGACCGATCGCGGCCCCGACGGGCCCAGTGGCCCCGGGAGCTCCGGCAGCTCCGCCGAGCAGGGGTCGGACGGGGGCGGGCCCGGGCCGGTGGCCCTGCTCCCGGGGGCAGGGTGTGGCCCGGCGTCAGGGCACGGTCCGGCGGTCGGGCGGCGCCCCGCCCGGGGTGTGCGGCTCGGCCGGGCGACGGCGTGCGCGTCGGCCGCCGTCCGGTCCGGTGCCGGGCGCCATCGGTGCCAGGGCGCCCGGCAGGCGGCGAGAGGGGCCCGCCGTGCGCACTGATCCGTTCGCCGCCGGGCCGCCCCCCGAGCTGCTACACCTCGCCGTGGGCCATCTTGATCAGCCGGTCCAGCACCTTGCCGCCGCTCACCCGCAGGCCGTCGTGCTCCCACTCGTTGGTGATCCAGGGCCGCAGGCCGCGCACCGCGCGGGCGGTCGCCAGCGAGTCGGCGGTGTCCACGTACATGTCGTCGTGGTACACCGCCGCCACGACCGGCACGGTGTTGGCGGCCAGCCGGGCCGGGTCGTACAGGTCGGGCCAGTCGGTGCGGGCGGCGAGAAGGTCCGCGGTCTCCTTCAGCGGGCGCAGCGCCGGGTCGGTGTCGAACATCCAGGGGTAGATCATCTCCCCGGTGAACAGCACCGGGGCGCCGGACTCCAGCGAGGCCCGGGCATCGAACTGCGGGAACTCCTTGCGGACCCGCTCGGCCGACCAGCCGGTGCCGCCTTCGTCCACCGAGCGCTGGCCGTAGATCGACTCGTGCAGCACGGCGTAGAGCGGGCCCTCGGCGAAGGAGAGCCGGGCCTGCACACCGGCCAGGAAGGTGTCGGAGAGCTCGGCCCCGGCCGGGCCCTCCGCCCAGGCCTCCTCCAGCAGGTAGTGCAGGGAGCCGGAGCCGCTGCCGCCGCCGAGCATGAGTCCGAGCGACTGGAAGGCCTCGACGGTCAGCAGCCCGCCACCGGGCAGGGTGGCGGGGGAGTCGGCGAGGTGGGCGGCGATCCGCCGCACGGTCTCGACGTCCTGCGGGAAGCGGGCGTAGTGGTCCTCGTTCTTGCTGACGACACGCGGGTAGGCGGCGCGGTAGACGTCGTCGGCCGAGCTGCCGAGGCCGGAGAGGCCGCCGGTGATGAAGGCCTCGGTCAGGCCCTCCGGAGCGAAGGAGAGGTAGGTGAGGGTGCAGAAACCGCCGAAGCTCTGGCCGAGTACGCTCCAGCGCTTGTCGGCGCCGAGCAGCCGGTGGCGGATCAGTTCGGCGTCCCGCACGATCGAGTCCGCGCGGAAGCGCGCCAGGTAGTCCGCCTGCTCCTGCGGGCCGCCGCGGCGGGCGAGGGTCTGCCGGGTCGCGGGCGTGGAGCGCCCGGTGCCGCGCTGGTCGAGCAGCAGCACCCGGTAGTCGTCCAGGGCGCGGTCCAGCCAGGCGTCCCGGCCGAGCGGGCGGGCGGCCTTGCCGCCGGGCCCGCCCTGGAGGAAGACCAGCCAGGGCAGGGCGTCCTTCTCACGGCCGCAGGCCACCACCTCGCGGGCGTACACCTCGATCTGCTCACCGTCGGGGGCGGAGTGGTCGAGGGGGACCTGGAAGACGTGGTCGGTCGTGACAATCCCGGGCAGCCGGCTGACGGTGGACATGCAACTCCTCGGTCTCTGCTGGTCACAGCGATTGCGTCGCGGTTCACGGGGTCACCGGGTGCGGGCGCCGCGACCCCCGCACCGTATCCTGGCGCCGGTCGAGCACCGGTTCGACCGCCCCCCGGTCGGGCGGCCTGCGGCGGCCGAGCCCACCGCTCCGAGCGGCACCGGAGCCGCCCTCAGCTCATGGACGGTGACGGGCCCGCGGCGAGGCCCTGAGCAACGACCCGGCGGAGGCCGGGGGCGGCGACGCGACGGCCCGGCGGGCCGGGTGTGACCGGCGACCGCCACGGCGGGGCGTGACCTGGCGGCGGTGTGCGGCGTTCACCCCGGGGGCCCTGCGCCCGTACGGTGTCCGACCGGCGCCCGGTTCCGGGCAGCCGCCCGCCCGGCGGTGCGGACCTGCCGAGCGAGACCGCCGGCCCGACGGGCGCGGGCCACGGGGGGTGGGGCGCCACGACCGGGGCGTCCCCGGCAGGGCGTCACCGTCAGGCCCGGGCACCGGACCTGACGGCGTGGCCGGGCACGATGGCGTGCCCGGCGCGGAGGTGTGGCGCGCCGGTACCGGCCCGGTACCGCACGCCGCATGGCACGGCCCACCGTCGGGTACGGCCAGACACGGAACACCGCCGGCGGGAGAAACCCCGTCGGCTCGGCACCATCAGCACGCGATCGAGCATGCTCGCGGCCCACCGGCCCTGACCGGCCACCGGACCGCCGAGGGGAGGAGAGTCCGGTGACCGCCATGAGGCCACTACAGGCCACGCCGGCCGAGAGCGTGGTCGGCGCGCCCAGACCGGCCGGCCGACCCGAGTACATGCCGGCGTCCGGGCCGACGGGCGCACCCGTCGCCCAGGGCCGGCCCGCGGCCCCGCCGCGTCCCCAGCCCCCGGCCGTCCACCATGCGGTGCTCTGCGTCAACGCCCCCGCGATGGCCGCCTCCGGACCCGACGGCCAGCTGCGCGGCCATGGACTGCACGGCTTCTACCGCAACGGCGTCCGGGTGGTCGCCCGGATGGAGCTGCGGCTCGGCGGCATGGAGCCGCTGCCGCTCCAGGGCACCCAGACCAGTGCGGCCCAGGCCCGCTTCCTCGGAGCCGTCCGCCTGCCCGGCGACCTCGACCCGGACCCGGCGCTCACCGTCGAACGGCTGCGCCACGCGGACGGCGTGGAGACCGTGACCGTGCGCAACACCGGCGCCCGACCCGCCCGGCTGCCGCTGGAGATCGCCCTCGGCACCGACCTCGGCCCGGTCGCCGAGATCGCCGCCGGGCACCGCCCGCCCGACCTTCCGGGACAGGTGCAGTCCGCCGGGCTGCGCTGGGCCGGCCCGGTGCACAGCGCCGTGGTCAGCGCCAAGCCCTCCCCGCACGCCGTCCTGGCCGGGGCCGGAGTGCTCCGCTGGGACCTGGAGGTCCAGCCCGGCGCCCGCTGGTCGGTCGAGCTGCGTGCCGAACTGGAGAGCGCCCCCGGTGGCCCGCGCCCGCCGGGTGGGCGCGGCACCGGCGTCCCGCTGCCCTGGGCCGAACCGGAGGTGCGCAGCGACGACGTCCGGGCCGCCCTGCTGGTCTCCCGTTCGCTGGACGCCCTCGGCGGGCTGCTGTTCGCCGACCCGGACCGCCCGACGGACCTCTACCC
The DNA here is from genome assembly GCF_042883685.1 of Kitasatospora sp. NPDC058190. Lineage (NCBI taxonomy): Bacteria > Bacillati > Actinomycetota > Actinomycetes > Kitasatosporales > Streptomycetaceae > Kitasatospora > Kitasatospora sp. NPDC058190. The sequence goes on along the minus strand of NZ_JBHVVI010000028.1, from coordinate 56,679 downwards.
GGCTTCCGGGGCGCCCTGGCGCTTCGGCCTCGCCCCGGCCGACGCGCTCTGGGCCGCCCGGCTGACCCTCCCGCTCGGCACCCGGCTCGCCGCCGGCACCCTGCGCGCGCTGGCCCGCCGTCAGCAGCTCGCCCCTGCTCCCGGGCGGGTCGAGGGCCTGCTGCCCGGCGCCCTGCGACACGGCGGCCCGGAGCTGCCGCCCACTTGCACCGCCACCGAGGCCACCCTGCTGTTCGTCACCGTGCTGGCCGAGGCCTGGCGCTGGGGGCTGCCCCGAGGGGAGGTCGCCGACCTGCTCCCGGCCGCCGAGCGGGCCCTGGCCACCCTGCGCGAGGGGCTGGTCGACGGCTTCGTCACCGACCTGAGCCGCCCGGTGGAGGACCGCGCCGCCCACCCGGTGGCCGCGCGCGCGGAGGTCCAGGCGCAGGCCCACCGCGCCGCCCTGCACGGGGCCGAGCTCCTGGAGGCCTTCGGCCGCACGGGCGCCGAGGACTGGCGGAACTGGGCCGCCGGGCTGCGCGTCCGCTTCCGCGAGCGGTTCTGGATCGACGACCTCTCCGGCGGCCGCCCCGCCGCCGGACTGGCCCCGGGCGGTCAGCCGCTGCCGGCCGTCGCGTCCTCCCTGGTGCACCTGCTCGACACAGGCCTCGCCGACGACGGCGGGCGGCACGAGAGCCTGCTGGACCGCGAGCAGACCAGGCTGCTCGCCCAGCGTCTGGTCGCGCCGGAGCTCGACAGCGGCTGGGGCCTGCGCACCCTCAGCGCCAAGTCCCCCCGCTTCAACCCGCTGGGCCATCGTGGCGGCGCGGTGCGGATCCACGAGACGGCGCTGGCGATCGCCGGACTCGCCGAGGCCGGCCACGAGAACGAGGCCGGCACTCTGCTGGAGGGCCTGCTCGCAGCGTCCGCCCACCTCGAGGGTCGGCTGCCGGAGATGTACGCGGGGGAGCAGCGCACCCCCGGCTGCCCGCCGGTGCCGCACCCCGCCGCCTGCCGTCCGGCGGCGGTCTCCGCGGCCGGAGCCGCACACGCGGTGTTCGCGCTCGCCGGGGTCCGGCCCGACGTTCCGGGCGGCCGCGTGCTGGTCCGCCCGGCCAGCACCGCTCCGCTCGGCGAACTGGAGCTGACCGGTCTGCGGGTGGCGGGTGAGCCCTTCTCGGTCAGGGTCAGCCGGATCGGCGTGGCGATGGTGGAGGAGGCCTCAGCGGACCTTCAGCTGGTGGCCCGCTGACACCGGGCCCGACCGCGCGGGCCTGTCGGCCCCGGGCCTGCCTGTCGGCGCCGTGCCCGCCCCGCCAGCACCGCGCCCGCCCGTGCGCGAACCGTGTCCGGGCGGGCGCGGTCGACGGCGCTGCGCAGCCCGTGTACGGGCCTGTGCTTATCGTCAGAGAGACGACTATGATCGTCGGCATGTCGCGTTACGATCCGTCGGCCTTTCCCCCATTCGCTGTCACGGTTGACCTGGTGGTGCTGACGGTGCGCGACCACTCGCTCTGCGCCCTGCTGGTCAGACGGGGCGAGCCGCCCTACCAGGGGTACTGGGCGCTGCCCGGCGGCTTCGTCCGCCCGGACGAGGGCCTGGCCGAAGCCGCCTCCCGTGAGCTGGCCGAGGAGACCGGCCTGCGCGCCCACTCCGCCCCCGGCCACGACGCGGTCGGCCCCGGTGCGGCCGGCGCCCACCTGGAGCAGCTCGCCACCTACGGCCACCCGCAGCGCGACCCCCGGATGCGCGTGGTCAGCGTCGCCTACCTGGTGCTCGCCCCCGACCTCCCGACACCCCGGGCCGGCGGTGACGCCAGCAGCGCCCGCTGGGCCCCAGTCGGCGAACTCCTCGGCGAGAGCCCGGTCGACGGCGTCCCGCTCGCCTTCGACCACGGCCTGATCCTGGCCGACGGCGTGGAACGCGCCCGCTCCAAGATCGAGTACTCCTCGCTCGCGACCGCCTTCTGCCCGACCGAGTTCACCGTCGGCGAGCTGCGCCGCGTCTACGAGGCCGTCTGGGGTGTGGTCCTCGACCCGCGCAACTTCCACCGCAAGGTCACCGGCACCCCCGGCTTCCTGCTCCCCTCGGGAGGCACGACGACCCGTCAGGGCGGCCGCCCGGCCCAGCTCTTCACGGCGGGCGGCGCGACCGTCCTCAACCCGCCCATGCTCCGCCCGGAGTCCTGAGCACCCTGGGGCCCCGGAGCCGTCTCCGCGCGGGGCCGCCGAACGGCCCCGGTCCGGAGGCCGATGCGGTGCCGCCGACGCACAGTGTCGGTGGACGCTTCGGTCGCCGGACCGGAGGACTTTGGACCCAGGGAGCCCCGTGATGGCCGCCGAGGATATCTGTGCCAGACAGCGAGCAGGCATCGAGAGTTTGGTGGCGGACCGCAAGAGTCTCATCGCGACCACCAGCAGAACCGAGCGGCAGCTGGCCGCCCTGAAGGCCGCGCATGCCGATCCGGCGACGATCGCCTCCGTGCAGGAGACGCTGAACGCCGAGCAGGAGCAGTTGGCCGAGATCGCCGTCGCGGGCAAGGCCGCCGTCGAGGAGTACCAGGGGGAGTGCCTCGACCAGCCGCTCCCGACGGGAGCCTCGGACTTCCTGTGACGGCCACGGCCACGGCCACCGGCCGGGGCGCCGACGGCCGCGGCCCCCGGAACACGCGCGCCCGTGAATCGCAGGATCGGATTGTCCCCTGATCGGGTGAGGCGGGCGGCCGGTGGGCCCGTGGCGGTTCGGTAATGCCCGGAATCGGCGGTGCTGACCCCTAATGTGCTGGCGTCGAGCAGGTCGGCCGAGGGCATGGGAGCAGCCAGCGATGATCCAGATCACCGGACTGACCAGGGTGTATCGCAAGGGCTCCCCGCCCGCCGTACTCGATCTGACCTTCGACGCCCGGCCCGGCATGGTGACCGTTCTGCTGGGTGACGAGGGGGCGGGCAAGTCCACGGCCCTGCGGCTGATGCTCGAACTGGAACGCGGCCAGGGCATCACGCTCTTCAACGGCCGCCCCTACCGGCGGATCCGCCGTCCCGAGCGCGAGGTCGGCGTGCTGCTGCCCGGGCCGGGGGAGGGGGCCGCCGCAGTGGCCGGGCACCCGGGGCGCAAGGCGTCCGGCCACCTGCGGATGCTGGCCGCGGCCGTCGGTGTCCCCGCGCGACGCGCCGACGAGCTGCTGGAGCAGACCCGGCTGGCCGCCGTCGCCGGGCGGCGGCTGCGTATCTTCTCGCCTGGCATGCACCGCCGGCTCGCCTTGGCCGCCGCGCTGCTCGGCGATCCCGGCACACTGCTGCTGGACGCGCCGACCGAGGGCCTGTCGCCGCGCAACGTCGAGTGGTTCCACTCCTTCCTGCGCTCCTTCGCGGTCGCGGGCGGGACGGTCCTGGTGACCACCCGAACCCCGCAGGAGGCCGCGCGGCTGGCGGACCGGGTGGTCACCCTGGACCGCGGCCGTCTGGTGGCCGACCAGCCGGTCTCGGAGTTCTGCCGGACCAGGCTCAGCCCCGAAGTCGCCGTCCGGGGTCCGCAGATGGCGCGGCTGGCCGATCTGCTGGTCAGTCACGGCGCCGAGGTGCGCCGGGACGGCGGCGCGGGCCTCGCGGTGGCGGGCATCGAGCGTACCGAGATCGGTGAACTCGCCTACCGCCACGGGATCCTGCTGCACGAGTTGGCCGACCGGGTGGTCGAGCAGCTGGCGCCCCGAGCCGCCCTGCCGGCCCCCTCCGGGCGCTCCGGCCGGCTCCGCCTCCGGCAGACGGCCGAACCTGCCCCCGAAGCGGAGCCGAGCCCCGAGCCCAGTGCGGACCGGCACCCGGAGCCGCACCCCGACCCGCATGCTGAGTCGCACTCGGACCCGCACCCCGACCCGCATGCTGAGTCGCACTCGGACCCGCACCCCGAGCCGACCCACCACCCCGAGGTCGCCGAGCCCGCTACTCGGGGCCGCTCCCGGGACGACGCCTCCCTGCCCACCCGCGCGCTGCCCGTCGCCGCTGTGACGGCCGCCCTCCCGACCCTCGGCGCGGTCGCCGCCGACCGGGCCGACCCCGCCCCCACCGTCGCCCTGGACCGGCTCGTCCGCGACCAGCCCGCCCCGGCGCCGGACCCCGCCCGGGCGAGCACCGCCGCCCCGACAAACGCCACCGCCCGGGCGAGCACCGCCGTCCCGGCAAACGCCACCGCCCGGGCGAGCACCGCCGCCCCGGCAAACGCCACCGCCCGGGCGAGCACCGCCGTCCCGGCAAACGCCACCGCCCGGGCGAGCACCGCCGTCCCGGCAAACGCCACCGCCCAGGCGAGCACCACCGCCCCGACCGGCACCACCGCCTGGTCAGACGACTCCGCCCGCATCGAGGCCCAGCCCTCGCGCCGGCGCCAGAGCGCCGCCGACCTGCTCACCGACGACACCGTCCGCCTCGGCCGCCTCACCACCGGCAAGGCCCCCACCACCCCCGACGACCACCGGAGCGAGTGAACCGTGCGTGTCCTGGCCTACGAGCTGCGCCGCCTGCGCGGCCTGCGTTCCACCTGGCTGCTGCTCGCCGCCGTACTGCTCTGCGACGCCGTCGTGGCCGCCGTCCTGGCGAGCCAGGCCCCGCCCGGCCAGCTGGCCGGGCGGGCCGGGGTGCGGCTGCTGACCGCCGCCGTCCCGCTGATCCCGCTGCCCTTCGCGGCGCTCGGAGCCGGCGTGCTGGGCGCGCTCTCGTACGGCCACGAGGTGCGCCACCCGGGGCTGGCGGCCTCGCAGGTGGCGTACTCGCGCCGGGTGCGGCTGCTGCTGGCCAAGCTGCTGGTGGTCGCCCCGGTGGCTGCGCTGTTGGCGCTGGCCACCCTGCTGCTCGACACGGTGGCCGTGCACCTCGCGCTGCCGGCCGGGGTGACGGTGGCGGCCTGGTCGGACCCGGCCGCGCTCTCCGGGCACGCGTCCGGGGCGTTGGCCGCCGCCGGGCTGAACGCCCTCGGTGACCTGCCGGGGGTGTTCGCCCCGTTGGCACTGTTGGCCGGGCACGGGGTGCCGGCCGCGCTGCTGGCCTTCGTCCTGCTGACCGTGGTGGCGGGCTGGACCGGTGTGCTGACCGCCTCGTTGACCCGCAGCGCCGCCGCCGGGGTGCTGCTGCTGTGCGCGCTGCCGCCGCTGCTGGAGTCCGGCGTGGTCCTGCTGCTGCGTTGGACCGGTCGCCCGTGGCCGGGCCGGGGGGCCGAGCTGCTGCCGTTCCAGTCCGGCATCGAGTGGGCCTACGGCTTGGTGTACGGGGCAGCGCGCGGGGCGGCGGTCGGCAGCCCGGTGTTGACGGACCCGGTGTTTCTCGCGGCGGTCGTGGCCCCGCTGGCGGCCCTGCTGCTCGCTGCCCTGATCGTCCAGGCCCGCCGCCGCGCGCTGTAGCGCCCGCAGCGGGACCGCAGGCGGCGCAGGCACCGTGGGCAACCGGCCGACCGCCCCGAACCACCAAGATCGACCAGCAGTGACCGCAATGTGCGGTTCTTCCTGATAAGAAGTCAATTATCCAGTCACGGTCGATCACCCTTTCGTGTGCTTTTCACGAGAATTCTCAAGCTGCGCCTGCCGATCGCCGACAAAGGAGGCGTGAGTACCCTTGCGCACCCCACCATGACCCCCGCCCGTTCCGCCGAAGGGCCCATCCCCGGCTCCGGCGACCTGGACCGCTTCTCGTACGCCGACCGGCCGACGCCGCCGGCGCCCCGCTGGGAGGGCGCCGAGTCCGACATCGCCCGGGTCGGCCGCAAGACCACCAGCAGTCGCGGTCGCGGCCTGCACGGCCAGCTGGTCCAGCAGCTCGGCCAGATGATCGTCTCCGGCGACCTCGGTGCCGACCGTCCGCTCGTGCCCGAGGAGATCGGCCAGCGGTTCGAGGTGTCCCGGACCGTCGTCCGCGAGTCGCTGCGCGTACTGGAGGCCAAGGGCCTGGTCAGCGCCCGTCCGAACGTCGGCACCCGGGTCCGCCCGGTCAGCGACTGGAACCTGCTGGACCCGGACATCATCGAGTGGCGCGCCTTCGGCCCGCAGCGCGACGAGCAGCGCCGGGAGCTGTTCGAGCTCCGCTGGGCGATCGAGCCGCTGGCCGCCCGGCTCGCGGCCGGCCACGGCCGGGAGGACGTCCAGCAGCGGCTGGTCGAGCTGGTCGAGATCATGGGCCACGCCGCCGCCCAGGCCGACCTGTCCACCTACACCCGGGCCGACGCCGAGCTGCACGGCCTGGTCCTGCAGATGGCCGGCAACCGGATGCTGGAGCACCTGTCCGGGATCGTCTCCTGCGCCCTGCAGGTCTCGGGCGGCCCGGCGATCTCCTGTGAGCGGCCCTCCGAGTCCTCGGTCAGCCTGCACGCCCGGCTGGTCGACGCGCTGGGCGCCGGCGACGGCACCGCCGGCGAGGCCACGATGCGGGCGCTGCTCACCGTCCACCCCGAGATGGAGCCCTCCGTCCCCGCGCCCCGGGAGCACTGAGCGGGCTGTTCTCGACGAGCGGGCACGCCGGGCGCGGCCCGCTCCTCCAGGGCCCTCCGGCCGCACCGTGCGGCGCAGCCGGAGGGCTTCTGCGCAGCGGTGGCGGTCCGAGGGCCCGCGACGGTCACCCGGCCCCGGCCTCGCCGTCCGGGCCCGCGGGACGACGGCCCGGTCCCGCGCCGTCGCAGCCCTCCGACCACATGCCCCGTCCATGACAATCAACTGCGGAGCGAGTGCGCGATGATGGATCCAGGCCCCCGGGCCGTGGGCGCCGAGCGGTGTGACCCGCGACACGAAGGCCATGCGTAACACTTGACGAGTAGCAGCGATGTGTCCTGAGCGGAAGCAGCTCCGGAATACTCCAACATGTCAGAATGCTGTGTTGGTCCGCGGCGCTGCTGCCGTCCTGCAAACCCAGTCCTCAAGCCCGAGTCGGTCGGAATCGACACCGCGCGTCCGGCGCGCGATCTCCTTCCCCGCCCGCTCGGGCGGCCGGTACGGGTTCGAGTCCACTCATCGTCCGAGAGGTTGTTCGTGTCGGCCAGCACATCCCGTTCGCTTCCCCCCGAGATCGCCGAGTCCGCGGCTCTGCTGGCGCTCATCGAGCGGGGCAAGGCCCAGGGGCAGATCGCCGGTGACGACGTGCGCCAGGCGTTCGAGGCGGACCAGATCCCGGTCACCAAGTGGAAGAACGTCATGCGCAGCCTCAACCAGGTGCTGATTGAGGAGGGGGTGGACCTCATGGTCAGCGCGGCCGAGCCGGCCGGCGCCAAGCGCAAGAGCGTTGCTGCCAAGAGCCCCACCAAGCGCACCGCCACCAAGGCTGTCACCACCCGGACCCCGGCCGCCCCGTCGGCCCCGACCAAGCCGCCCGTGCGGATCGCCCCCGGCGCGCCCGTCGCGGCTCCGGCTGTCGCGGCCGCCGCCGCGGCCCCCGCCCCCACGGTCTCCGCCGAGATCACCGTCGACGAGGCGACCGGTTCGGTCACCGAGGTGAAGGCGGCTCCGGCGAAGAAGGCCGTCCCGGCCAAGAAGACCGTGGCCAAGAAGACCGCCGCGCCGGCCAAGAAGGTCGCCGCCAAGAAGACCACCACGGCCAAGGCCGGCAAGGGCGGCGACGAGGAGCTGCTCGGCGACGAGGAGCTGCTCGAGGAGGTCGCGCTGCCGGGCGACAAGGCCGAGGCCGAGGGCCCGGAGGAGGAGTCGGAGGGCTTCGTCCTCTCCGACGACGACGAGGACGACGCGCCGGCCCAGCAGGTCGCCGTCGCCGGTGCCACCGCCGACCCGGTCAAGGACTACCTGAAGCAGATCGGCAAGGTCCCGCTGCTCAACGCCGAGCAGGAGGTCGAGCTCGCCAAGCGCATCGAGGCCGGCCTGTTCGCCGAGGACAAGCTCTCGGCCGCCGACAAGCTCGCCCCGAAGCTCAAGCGCGAGCTGGAGATCATCGCCGAGGACGGCCGCCGGGCCAAGAACCACCTGCTGGAGGCCAACCTCCGCCTGGTGGTCTCGCTGGCCAAGCGCTACACCGGTCGCGGCATGCTCTTCCTGGACCTGATCCAGGAAGGCAACCTCGGTCTGATCCGTGCGGTCGAGAAGTTCGACTACACCAAGGGCTACAAGTTCTCGACGTACGCCACCTGGTGGATCCGTCAGGCGATCACCCGCGCCATGGCCGACCAGGCCCGCACCATCCGCATCCCGGTGCACATGGTCGAGGTCATCAACAAGCTGGCCCGCGTCCAGCGCCAGATGCTCCAGGACCTGGGCCGCGAGCCCACCCCGGAGGAGCTGGCCAAGGAGCTCGACATGACCCCTGAGAAGGTCATCGAGGTCCAGAAGTACGGCCGTGAGCCGATCTCGCTGCACACCCCGCTGGGCGAGGACGGCGACAGCGAGTTCGGTGACCTGATCGAGGACTCCGAGGCGGTCGTCCCGGCCGACGCGGTCTCCTTCACCCTGCTCCAGGAGCAGCTGCACTCGGTGCTGGACACCCTCTCCGAGCGCGAGGCCGGCGTGGTCTCGATGCGCTTCGGCCTGACGGACGGTCAGCCGAAGACGCTCGACGAGATCGGCAAGGTGTACGGGGTCACCCGTGAGCGCATCCGCCAGATCGAGTCGAAGACCATGTCGAAGCTGCGCCACCCGTCGCGTTCCCAGGTGCTGCGCGACTACCTGGACTGATCGGCCGTACGACGGCGCTCGCCCACGGCAGGCGGAGCGAGCGCCGCGAGCACAGCGCGCAACGAAGGCCCGGGGCCGCACGGTTCCGGGCCTTCGGGCTGTTCGGCGCCGGCTTCGTCAGCGTCCGAGTGGTGCTTGTCGCTCGTCCGGGTGGCGGCGTCACCGGAAGCGGTCGCGTACCGTAGTCGGTCACCTACGCTGTGCCGGTTGCCTGCTGCCGAGCCTTCTGGAGTCACGGTGCTGACCGACCCGGACCGCGCTGATCTGCCGACCCCCGCCCCGCCCCGGGCCGACCCGGCCGCCGCCCGGACGGGCCGTCGCCGCCGACGGGCCGCCGCGCTGGCGCTGCTCGCCACCGTGCCCGTCCCGCTGGTCGCCCTCGGTGCGGCCGGCCCGGCCGAGGCGCAGCGCCGGGTGGTCGGCGGCAGCACCGTGAGCACCGCCGACCATCCGTGGATCGTGGCGCTGGCCAGCCGCCAGCAGTTCGGCAGCGGGCGCTCCGGCCAGTTCTGCGGGGGAGCGCTGGTCACCCCGACCAAGGTGGTGACGGCGGCGCACTGCTTCTACGACGAGGCCAAGGGGCGGGTGGACCGGCCAGGGCTCAAGGTGATCGTCGGCCGGGACGACATGCGCGGCTCGGCCGGCCACGAGGTGGCCGTCCAGTCGGTCTGGGTCCACCCCGACTACAACTTCGCGGCGAACATGAACGACATCGCGGTGATCACCCTCGCCGACTCCCAGGGCGCCCGGCCGGTGGTCGAGCTGGTCGGCCAGGGCGAGAGCGCGCCGTACGCGGCCGGGACCAGGGCGCAGGTGTACGGCTGGGGCGACACCAGCGGGCGGGGCGACTACTCGCCGGTGCTGCGCGGGGTGGACGTGCCGATGGTCCCGGACCAGACCTGTGCGCACGCCTACCCGGGCGGGCCGGACGGCAAGTTCGACGCCCGCGGCATGGTGTGCGCGGGCGAGGAGAAGGGCGGCAAGGACGCCTGCCAGGGCGACAGCGGCGGCCCGCTGATCGTCGGCGGCAGGCTGGTCGGCCTGGTGTCCTGGGGGACGGGCTGCGCCGAGGCGGGCCACCCCGGCGTCTACACCCGGGTGTCCTCGGTCACGGACGCGGTGCGCTCGGCGCTGTGAGCGTCGCCGCGAGTGATGGCGCGGTGACGTTCTGACGCCGTTTCGGGTCCGGCCGACTCCGCGGCGGTGCTCCGGGGGCGAACGCGGGAGAAGCGTCCGGAGAACAGCTGAGCCGGGTGGCCGACCCCCGAAGGGTCCGGCCACCCGGCTCACCGGTCGCGCGCGGTGCGCGATCGGACACAGCTCGACGCTGGCTGCTGGTTACGGCGCCTGGGATCAGCGCTCGTCTTCTGCGGCCGTGGCGGTAGTGCTGGTGAGACGGCCGCTCTCGTCCTGTATCTCCACGGCGATCTTCTTGAGCTCGGGCTCGAACTTCCGGCCGTGGTGGGCACAGAAGAGCAGCTCTCCGCCGCTCGCGAGTACGACGCGCAGGTAGGCCTGGGCGCCGCAGCGGTCGCAGCGGTCAGCCGCGGTGAGCGGGCTCGCAGGTGTCAGAACAGTAGTCACGTCGCCTCTTCTCTAGCTCGACGAGCTGTCGTACCAGGGTCAACATCCAACCAGGCCGAAAACGTTCCCGCTCGTGGCTTTTCTTCTCTGAGGATTCTGCTGTGTTGATGAGGACGTGCCCCGGGCGTCGGTGGTTCATGCGTGCCGAATCCCGGGATCCGCCCGTCGCTCGAACGCCCGATCGGGATCGGGTCCGAGGTCCGCGTAGCATAATCCTCTGCCGGGTTGGAGCATAAGCCCCGTCCCGGGCCCCGGTAGCCTGCATAACGGCAGTTCCGGAGGCTGCGCCGGACCCCACGATCCGCCAGGACCGGTGGTACCGGGAGGAGATGGCGCCCCCGGGGCCCACACCCGGGCGCGGTCCTTGTTCGCGCAGCGCGTACAAGCTGCGCGGGACCGGCCCGCCGTGCTGTGCACCCGGCGCAGGGGTGTGAGCACACAGAGCGACGACTGTCGGTGCGGCGTGCTGCACTGGCGGTTGGTCCGGATGCGTCCGGATGTGACCGATGAGACAGAACTTCACCGAGGAGAGTGCCGCGTGAGTGCCGAAACGACCGTGCCGTCCGCGCTGCTGGCCGGCGACGACGGTTCCAACTACACCGCGCGGCACCTGCTCGTCCTGGAGGGCCTGGAGGCGGTCCGCAAGCGCCCCGGCATGTACATCGGCTCGACCGACAGCCGCGGCCTGATGCACTGCCTCTGGGAGATCATCGACAACTCCGTGGACGAGGCGCTGGGCGGCCACTGCGACCACATCGAGGTCGTGCTGCACCCGGACTCCTCGGTCGAGGTCCGCGACAACGGCCGCGGTATCCCGGTCGACGTCGAGCCCAAGACCGGGCTGTCCGGCGTCGAGGTCGTGATGACCAAGCTGCACGCCGGCGGCAAGTTCGGCGGCGGCTCCTACGCGGCCTCCGGCGGTCTGCACGGTGTCGGCGCCTCCGTCGTCAACGCGCTCTCCGCCCGCCTGGACGTCGAGGTCGACCGCAGCGGCCACACCCACGCGATCAGCTTCCGCCGCGGCACCCCCGGCATCTTCACCGAGGCCGGTCCGGACTCGCCCTTCGAGCCGGCCAACGGCCTCAGCAAGAGCCGCAAGGTGCCGAAGACCCGCACCGGCACCCGGATCCGCTACTGGGCCGACCGGCAGATCTTCCTCAAGGACGCCAAGCTCTCCCTGGAGAACCTGCACAACCGCGCCCGGCAGACCGCCTTCCTGGTCCCCGGCCTGACCATCGTCGTGCGTGACGAGCGGCTCACCGAGAGCGAGCAGGTCGAGGAGTCGGTCTTCCACTACGACGGCGGCATCGCCGAGTTCTGCGAGTTCCTGGCCCCCGACAAGCCGGTCTCCGACGTGCTGCGGCTGCACGGCGAGGGCACCTTCAAGGAGACCGTGCCCGTCCTGGACGAGCTCGGCCACATGACCCCCACCGAGGTCACCCGCCACCTCGGGGTGGACATCGCGCTGCGCTGGGGCACCGGTTACGACACCACCCTGCGTTCCTTCGTCAACATCATCGCCACCCCCAAGGGCGGCACCCACGTCACCGGCTTCGAGCGCTCGCTGGCCAAGACCGTCAACGAGGTGCTGCGCGCCAGCAAGCTGCTGCGCGTCGCCGAGGACGACATCACCAAGGACGACGCCACCGAGGGCCTCACCGCGGTGGTCACCGTCCGGCTCGCCGAGCCGCAGTTCGAGGGCCAGACCAAGGAGGTGCTCGGCACCTCGGCGGCCAACCGGATCGTCGCCGCCGTCGTCGCCAAGGAGCTCAAGGCCTTCCTCACCTCGGCCAAGAAGGACCAGAAGCTGCAGGCCCGGGCCGTGCTGGAGAAGGTGGTCGCGGCCGCCCGCACCCGGGTCGCCGCCCGCCAGCACAAGGAGGCCCAGCGCCGGAAGACCGCGCTGGAGACCAGCTCGCTGCCGGCCAAGCTGGCCGACTGCCGCAGCGACGACGTCGAACGCAGCGAACTGTTCATCGTCGAGGGCGACTCCGCGCTCGGCACCGCCAAGCTCGCCCGCAACTCCGAGTTCCAGGCGCTGCTGCCGATCCGCGGCAAGATCCTCAACGTGCAGAAGGCCTCGGTGAGCGACATGCTCAAGAACGCCGAGTGCGCCGCGATCATCCAGGTCATAGGAGCCGGCTCGGGCCGCACCTTCGACATCGACCAGGCCCGCTACGGCCGGGTCATCTTCATGGCCGACGCCGATGTCGACGGCTCGCACATCCGCACCCTGCTGCTGACCCTCTTCCACCGCTACATGCGGCCGATGGTCGAGCAGGGCCGGGTCTTCGCCGCGGTGCCGCCGCTGCACCGGATCGAGCTCACCAACCCCAAGCGCGGCCAGGAGAAGTACCACTACACCTACTCCGACGCCGAACTGCGCTCCACCCTGCTGGAGTTCCAGCGCAAGGGGATGCGCTGGAAGGAGCCGGTGCAGCGCTACAAGGGTCTGGGCGAGATGGACGCCGACCAGCTGGCCGAGACCACCATGGACCCGCGCCACCGCACGCTGCGCCGGATCAACCTGGGCGACCTGGAGCAGGCCGAGAGGATCTTCGACCTGCTGATGGGCAACGACGTCGCCCCGCGCAAGGAGTTCATCGTGGACTCGGCGGCCACCCTGGACCGCTCGCGCATCGACGCCTGATCCCGGGCAGTGCGCGAGGGCCCTCCACCCACGGGTGGAGGGCCCTCGCGTTCCGGGTTCCACCCGGGGTCCACCCCGGCTCCGATCAGCGGGAACCGTCGGATCCGTAGCGTCGGAGAGGTCAGCAACAAGCCTCTCCTCGGGACGGAGAACTCCGATGAGCTCCCTCGCCAACCTCCTCGTGATCGCCGCGGTGGTGGTCCTGGTGGTCCAGCGCCAGATGCGCGTCCAACGCCTGGACACCGAGCGCCGGTTCTGGCTGCTGCCGCTGATCCTGGGCGTGCTCGCGCTGCGCGATCCGCAGATCATCGACCACCAGCACACCGTGCTGTCGGCCGCCCTGCTGGCCGTCGGGCTGGTCGCCGTGCTCGCGATGGGCACCGTCTGGGGCTGGACCGTCCGGATCTGGCGGGCCGCGGACGGTGCCGTCCTGGTCAAGGGCACCAAGGTCACCCTGGCCGCCTGGGGCGGGATGATCGCCATCCGGATCGGCCTGTACGCGATCGGCTCGGCGCTGGGCGTCCACCAGGCCGGCAGCTCGCTGATGCTCGGCATGGCGGTCCTGCTGCTGGTCCGTTCGCTCGTGGTCAACTGGAGGGCCCGGACGCTGGAGCCCGCGCAGGTGACCGCCGTCCTGCACTGATCCACCGCCGTGAGCACCGAGGAGGAACCCTTGCCCGGGTGGTACTGGACCCGCTGGCAGTCCCGCGAAGGGCTGGAGCGCGAGGCCGAGAGCCGGCCGCGGCGGGTCCTCGCGATGTTCGGCCGGACCGTCCTGCTGGTCGTCATCGGCTGGGGCACCTTCTCCGGTGGCAAGTACTCCGGCTGGGCGGTGGCGGCCGCGGCGGCCGGACTCGCCGCGGCCGTCGCACTCTGTGCGCTGTACCTGCGGGCAACCCGGGAGCAGCGCCCGGCAGCCTCGTACCTGCTGGCCGTCGCCCTGGTCGGAGCCGCCTGGCTCGCCAACTGGGGACTGGCCTACACGCTGGCCGACACCCTCTGGATCGGGCTGGCCGTGACGGCCCTGATCCGGCTGCCGCCCGCGCCCGCGCTGCTCGCCGCGGCGGCCGCGCTGGGCTCCTACGCGATGGCTTCCCCGGCGAGCTGGCTCAGCATCTCCGCCACCGTCGGCGGTTCTGTCCTGGTCGGCTTCCTGCTGCGGTTGGACATCGAGGCGCGCGGCACCGCCCGCAGGCTGCTCGCCCAGGAGCGCGCCGCGCGGGCCGCCGAGGCGGAGAGCGCGGCGCTCGCCGAACGGGCCAGGATCGCCCGGGAGATCCACGACGTGCTCGCCCACAGCCTCTCCGCGCAGCTGGTCCACCTGGAGGCGGCCCGGCTGATGCTGGACGCCGGGACCGACCGCGAGCAGATCCGCGAACGGGTCGTCGCCGCCCGGCGGATGGCGCAGGACGGCCTGGCCGAGACCCGGCAGGCGCTGTCCGCGCTGCGCGGGGAGTTCACTGCGGTCGGCGAGTTCCTGGTGGAGCTGACCGAGCGCGAGCGGGCCGTGCTCACCGTCAGCGGTACGCCCCGGCCGCTGGCCGCCGAGGCCGGACTGGCGGTGCGGCGCACCGCGCAGGAGGCGGTGACCAACGTCCGCAAGCACGCGCCCGGTGCCCGGTGCACCGTCGAACTGCGCTACCTGGACGGGGCGGTGGAGCTGGAGGTGCGCAACACCCGGGCGCCGCGCGGCGAGTCCTCCGGAGAGCTGGCCGACAGCGGCAGCGGGTACGGTCTGCTGGGGATGCGCGAACGCGCGGAACTGCTCGGCGGCACCCTGCTGGCGGGCCCGGAGGACGGAGGATGGCGCGTGCTGTTGCGGGTGCCGGAATGAGTGAGCGCGGCGAACCCATCATCGGGAGGTGCGGATTCCGCGATGCGACCGCCGGGCGCTGTGAGGTGGGCGCGTGAGCGAGCGTAGCGAGGTGGGCGCATGAGCGGGACGGTCACCAGGGTGCTGGTGGCGGACGACCAGACCGTGGTGCGCGAGGGCATCGTGATGCTGCTGGGGCTGCTGCCCGGCATCGAGGTGGTCGGCGCGGCGGCGGACGGGGAGGAGGCCGTGGCCCTGGTGGAGCGTCATCACCCGCACGTGGTGCTGATGGACCTCCGGATGCCGCGGGTGGACGGTGTCGAGGCGACGAGGCGGATCCGGGCCGCCCACCCGGAGACCGAGGTCGTGGTGCTCACCACCTACGCCGACGACGACTCGCTGTTCCCGGCTCTGCAGGCCGGTGCGCGCGGCTACCTCACCAAGGACGCCGGCGGTGAGGAGATCGCCAAGGCCATCGCGGACGTCCGCGCGGGTGCGGCCGGTCTCTCCCCACAGGTCCAACTCCGCTTGCTGGAACGGCTTTCCGAGAAGCCGGCCCAGCCCGCGCCGACCGCCGAGCGGCCCGCCGCCAGGTCCGGGGAGCGGCCCGCCGCCCGGTCCGGGGAGCTGCCGGACGGGCTGACCGTGCGGGAGGCCGAAGTGCTCGCGCTGATCGCCGAGGGGCTCTCCAACACCGAGATCGCCCAGCGGTTGTTCGTCAGCCAGGCCACCGTGAAGACGCACATCAACAACCTGTTCGCCAAGACGGCGGTGCGGGACCGGGCGCAGGCCGTCGCGTACGCCTTCCGCCACGGAATCACCGGTATGCAGCAGTAGTCGGATGAGCGTCCGTCAGATGATCGACCACCTCATCGGGTGAACGTATCTGCGATGGTCAGGGGCGGTGTCCGGTGGCCTCCATGATGGTTCGGGTCAGAACGCCCGGCCCGGCCCAGGAGCAGCAGTGCCACAGCAGCAGACCAGCAGTCCCGGCCAGGGGCAGCGAACCGACTGGTGGGCCGCTCCGGCCGCCGCCACCGCGTCCGAGTCGGCTGCCGCACCCCGCCGAACGGCCGTACCGGCCCAGCCGGTGCCCACCCGTACGGCCGCCGCCCAGTCGGCCGCCGCCCCCGAGTCGGTGGCCCCGCCGCTCGCCCCGGCCGTCGTGCCGCAGGGTCCGTCGGCGCCACCGAGCACCACCGACAGCACCGAGGTCTACCGGTCGGTCCAGGCCAGCGCGGCCTTCCAGGACATCCGGCGCAGCTACCGGGTGTTCGTCTTCCCGGTCAGCGGCGCATTCCTCGGCTGGTACCTGGTGTACGTCGCCGCCGAGGCCGTCGCCCCCGGCGTGATGCGCAGCCGGGTGGTCGGCCCGCTCAACGTGGCCTGGCTGCTCGGTCTGCTGCAGTTCGCCACCACCTTCCTGCTCACCTGGCTCTACGCCCGCAACGCCCGGACCAAGCGCGACCGCGCCGCCCTGGGCCTGCGCTGGGACACCCAGGACCAGCTGCGATGACGACCCTGATGAACGCGGTGACGACAGCCGCCACCCCGCCGCCCGTCGCCCCCACCGGCGACCACCACGACCTGGCGATCGTGCTGTTCGCCGTCATCGTCCTGGTCACCCTGGGCATCACCCTCTGGGTCGGCCGCCAGGGCAACGCCGCCGAGGACTTCTACGTCGGCGGCCGCGACTTCACCCCGCTGCAGAACGGCTTCGCCCTCTCCGGCGACTACCTCTCCGCCGCCTCCTTCCTCGGCGTCGCCGGACTGATCGCCCTGTACGGGTACGACGGCGTGCTCTACAGCATCGGGTTCCTGGTCGCCTGGCTGGTCGTGCTGATGCTGGTCGCCGAACTCGTCCGCAACGCCGGCCGGTACACCCTCGCCGACGTGCTCGCGTTGCGGCTGCGCCGCCGCAGGGTGCGCGCGGCCGCCGGCGGTGCCAGCGTCGTGGTCACCCTGCTCTACCTGGTCGCCCAGATGGTCGGCGCCGGCTCGCTGGTCGCCCTGCTGCTCGGCACCAACAGCTCGCAGGCCCGGACCTGGACCATCATCGCCGTCGGCGCCCTGATGATCGTCTACGTCACGGTCGGCGGGATGCGGGCCACCACCTGGATCCAGATCGTCAAGGCCTTCCTGCTGATCGCCGGCTCGGTGCTGCTCACCGTGCTGCTGGTGGTCCGCTTCCACGGCGACCTGTTCGAGCTGATGCGCCAGGCCGCCCAGCACAGCGGCGCCGGGCACCGCTACCTCGAACCGGGCCTGAAGTACGGCGCCACCTTCACCAGCCGGCTGGACTTCTTCAGTCTGGGCCTGGCACTGGTGCTGGGCACCGCCGGCCTGCCGCACATCCTGTCCCGCTTCTACACCGTGCCCACCGCGCGGGCCGCCCGCCGCTCCACGATGTGGGCGATCGGGCTGGTCGGCGGCTTCTACCTGATGGCCATCGCGCTCGGCCTCGGTGCCTCCGCACTGGTCGGCTCGGCCGAGGTGCGGCACGCCAACCCGGCCGGGAACACCGCCGTCCCGCTGCTCGCCCTGGTGCTCGGCGGTGGCAACGGCAGCACCGGCGGGGTGGTGCTGTTCGCACTGATCTCGGCGATCGCCTTCGCCACCATCCTCGCCGTGGTCGCCGGGCTGACCCTGGCCTCCTCGGCGGCCTTCGCCCACGACATCTGGGCGGGCGCCTGGCGCGGCCACCCGCGTCGCGGCCGTGCGGCCGAGGTCACGGAGAAGCCCAGCGAGCAGCAGGAGGTGGTGGTCGCCCGGTTCGCCGCCGCCGGGATCGGCGCGGTCGCGATCGTGATCAGCCTGTATGCCCAGCAGATGAACGTCGCCTTCCTGGTCGGTCTGGCCTTCGCGGTGGCCGCCTCCTCCAACCTGCCGGTGCTGCTGTACAGCCTGTTCTGGTCGCGGTTCACCGCCCGGGGCGCGGTCTGGTCGGTGTACGGCGGTCTGGTCCCGGCGATCGTGCTGGTGTTCTTCTCGCCGGTGGTCTCCGGTTCCACGGCGGCGCTGTTCCCAGGCGTCGACTTCCACTGGTTCCCGCTGGAGAACCCCGGCATCGTCTCCATCCCGCTCGGCTTCCTGGCCGGCTGGCTCGGGACGCTCACCTCGCCCGAGCCCGCCGACGCGGACCGCTTCGCCGAGCTGGAGGTGCGTGCCCTCACCGGTGCGGGCGCGGCCTAGGGCTTGCCCTGAGCGTCGCGCCCGGGGAACCCCGGCGGGCCTGGGGCCGCCGGGGTTCCCCGGTGTCCGCGTGCCGGGCTACGCCCTGGCGGCCAGTCCGTAGCGGTGCTCCGGGCGGCCGGTGTCGCCGTAGCGGAGGGTCAGCCGCAGCCGGTTGTCCCGTTCCAGCTGCTTGAGGTAGCGCTGCGCCGTCGAGCGGCTGAGCCCGGTGGCGTCGGCGACCTCCTGGGCGGACAACGGCCGGCCCGCCCGGCGCAGCACGCCCAGCACCAGGTCGGTGGTCGGCGCCGAGTGCCCCTTCGGCAGCGCACCGGCCGGGGCGGAGACGCTGCGCAGGGTCGCGAACAGCCGGTCCACCTCGTCCTGGCCGGCCTCCCGGGCCGGTGCGGTCAGCGCGTGCCGCAGCTGGGCGTACGAGACCAGCTTGTCCCGCAGCCCGGCGAAGGTGAACGGCTTGACCAGGTACTGCAGTGCGCCGTGCTGCATCGCGGCGTGGACGGTGGAGACGTCCCGGGCCGCGGTCACCATCATCACGTCGCAGGCCACCTGGCGTTCCCGCAGGCGCCGGACCAGGGCCAGGCCGGTCTCGTCCGGCAGGTGGTGGTCGAGCAGCAGCAGGTCCACCGGGCGGCGCTCCAGCGCGGCCAGCGCCTCCCCGGCCGAGTGCGCGGTGCCCGTGACCCGGAAGCCCGGGACCTTGGCCACGTACGCGGCGTGCACGTCCGCGACCCGGAAGTCGTCGTCCACCACGAGTACGTCGATCATCACGCCTCCACGAGCTGAGTGGTGAGCAGGGCCTCGGGCAGCTCGACGGTGAACCGGGCGCCGCCGAGCGGGCCGGTGTCGAGCACGATCCGGCCGCCGGTGCGTTCGACCAGCCGCCGCACCATCGCCAGGCCCAGCCCGCGCGGACGGTGCGCGGGCGCCTCCTTGCTGGTCCACCCCTCCTCGAAGACCTGCTCGCGCAGCTCCTCCGGTACCCCCGGGCCGCTGTCCGCGACCTGCAGCAGCAGCGTGGAGCCGGCCGCCGCCAGCGTCACCTCCACCTGCCCGCCCCCGGCGGGCGCCAGGGCGTCCACCGCGTTGTCGACCAGGTTGCCGAGCACCGTCACCAGCGCCCGGGCGTCCACCACCGCGTCCGGCAGGTGGGTTGCCGGGGCCAGCACCAGCCGCATCCCGCGCTCGCCGGCCACTGCCGTCTTGCCCGCCAGCAGGGCCGCCACATGGGGGTCCTGCACCTGTTCGGCGATCTTGGCGGCGACCACGGCGTGCGAGCCGGACTGCTCGGAGATGAACGCGACCGCCTGCTCGTGGCGGCCGAGCTCCAGCAGGCCGAGCAGGGTGTGCATCCGGTTGGCGTGCTCGTGGTCCTGGGCGCGCAGCGCCTCGGTCAGGCTGCGGGTGGTGTCCAGCTCGCGGACCAGCGACTCCAGCTCGGTGCGGTCGCGCAGCGTCACCACCGCGCCGCCCTCGGGCCCGCCCGAGGCCGTGGCCATCCGGTTCACCACCAGCACCCGGTCGTCCCGGACGGCCGGCAGGTCGGTGCCGGTGATCCGGCCGGTCAGCACGTCGGTCAGCCGGCCCGGCGGCAGCACCTCGGCGATCGGGCGGCCGGTGCAGTCCTCGGGCAGGCCGAGCAGCCGGACGGCCTCGTCGTTGGCCAGCCGGATCCGGCCGCGCTCGTCCAGCGCCACCATGCCCTCGCGGATGCCGTGCAGCATCGCCTCGCGTTCGACCAGCAGCGCGGAGATGTCGGCGAGCGCGATGTTGTGGGTACGGCGCTTGAGCCGGCGGGCCAGCGCGAGGGTGGCGACGGTGCCGGCGGCCAGGCCCGCGCCGGCGCACAGCAGGATGCCGGTGAGCATCTTCAGCAGACGGCGGCGGATCGAGTCGTCGCTGATGCCGACCGACACCTCGCCGACGATCCGGCCGTCCGCCATCCGCAGCGGCACCTTGCCGCGGGCGGTGCGGCCCAGGGTGCCCTGCTGGATCGCGGTGACGCTGCGGCCGCTGAGGGCGGGCTCCGGGTCGGTGCTGACCCGGTGGCCGATCCGGCCCGGGTCGGTATGCGAGAGGCGGATCCCGTCCAGGTCGGTGACCACCACGAAGCTGGCGCCGGTGGCCAGCCGGATCTGCTCGGCGTTGCGCTGGGCGGTGACCACGTCGCGGGCGGCGGCGGCCCGGGCGATGGTCTCGTCGGTGGCGGTGGCCTGGGCGATGGACAGCGCGCGCTGCATCGCGTCGTGGTCCAGCTCGCTGCTGACCGGGGCCAGGAACAGCCCGGCCGTCACCGTGGTGACGCCGACGGTGACGACGGTCTGGCTCAGCAGCAGTTGCGCGAAGACCCGGCGGGGCCAGCGGGGGAGCTTCATCCGGGCCTCCTCTCGGCGGCTGCGGGTGGTGCGGGCGGGGTTGGGACACCCTATGTTTCCGCCGTGTTTCTGTCAGCCGCGTCCCCGCAGTTGTAGCGGAAGCAAAACGAGCAGAACACCCCTCAATGCGGAGAAGCCGCACTACGCGAAGAAGGCTCCCGCCGGGGCCGGGCCCGCTCCTACCTTTCCGGGGCAAGCACTGACCCGGGAGGCAAAGCATGACCAACACCCCGGCGATCGAGCTGACCGGCGCGACGAAACGCTTCCGCACCCCCTCCGGGGCCCTGCACACCGCCGTCCGCGATCTCGATCTGACCGTCGCCCAAGGCGAGTTCGTCGCCGTCGTCGGCCCCACCGGCTGCGGCAAGTCCACCACGCTGACCCTGGTCAGCGGCCTGGAGGAGCCCACCGAGGGTGAGGTCCGGGTGCACGGCGAGCCCGTGCGCGGGATCCACTCCCAGGTCGGGTTCGTCTTCCAGCAGGACGCCGTCTTCCCCTGGCGCACCGTGCTGTCCAATGTCATGGCCGGCCCGCGCTTCCGCGGCGTGCCGACCGCCGAGGCCAGGGAGCGGGCCCGGGACTGGCTGGGCCGGGTCGGCCTGGCCGCCTTCGAGGACCGCTACCCGCACCAGCTCTCCGGCGGCATGCGCAAGCGGGTCGCGCTCGCCCAGACCTTCGTCAACGACCCGGCGATCCTGCTGATGGACGAGCCGTTCTCGGCGCTGGACGTGCAGACCCGCGCCCTGATGTCCGACCAGCTGCTGGAGCTGTGGGCGGGGACGGGCTCTTCCGGGGACGCAGCCTCCAAGAGCGCGGCCTCGGTCATCTTCGTCACCCACGACCTGGACGAGGCCATCGCGCTCGCCGACCGCGTCGTGGTGATGACCGCCGGGCCGGCCACCGTCAAGGAGGTCTTCACCGTCGACCTGCCACGACCGCGCACCGTGGAGGCCGTCCGGCTGGAACCGAGGTTCGTCCAGCTGTACCGCGAGATCTGGGCCTCGCTCGGCGAAGAGGTGCGCATCACCCGGGAGAGAGGAGCGGGTCGTGCCGCTTGAGAGCGTGTCCGAGACCGCGTCGGCCGTGGCGGGGAAGTCCGCGGCCGTCACGACGAGAACCGAGGCCCGTGAACGGGCCGCCCGCAACCGGAAGTTGGGCGTCTACGGAGCCCGGGTCGGGGTGCTGATCGCCTTCCTCGGACTGTGGGAGGTGTGCGCCCGGACGAACGTCATCGACCCGTTCAACTTCTCACAGCCGTCGAGGATCTGGGACCAGATCCGGCAGTGGGTCACCCACGGCACCGCGCAGGGCTCGCTCGGCGAGCAGATCGGCTACACCCTGTACGAGGCCCTCACCGGCTGGGTGCTGGGCGTCATCGGCGGTGTGCTGCTGGGCATCGCGCTCGGCCGGATCCGCTTCCTGGCCGATGTGTTCGGGCCGTACATCAAGGTGCTCAACGCCATCCCGCGGATCGTGCTCGCCCCGATCTTCCTCATCTGGTTCGGCCTCGGTCCGGCCTCCAAGGTCGCCTCCGCGGTGGTGCTGGTGTTCTTCCCGGTGTTCTTCAACGCCTTCCAGGGCGCCCGCGAGGTGGACCGCAACCTCGTCGCCAACGCCCGCATCCTCGGCGCCGACAACCGCAGGGTCACCCTGCAGGTGGTCATCCCCGCCGCCACCACCTGGATCTTCACCAGCCTGCACGTCAGCTTCGGCTTCGCGCTGATCGGCGCGATCGTCGGCGAGTACATCGGCGCCACCAAGGGCCTGGGCCTGATGGTCGCCGCCGCCCAGGGCACCTTCAACGCGGCCGGGGTGTACGCGGCCATGACCATCCTCGCGGTCGTCGCCCTGGTGACCGAGGGGCTGTTGACCTACGCCGAGAAGAAGCTGTTCCGCTGGAAGCCCGCGGACGCGGGCGACGGCCGCTGACCCCCTTTCCCGTCCGTAAGAGAGGCACCCCCACCCATGCGCCCGAACCCGACAGGCAGAGCGGCGGTCGCCGCCCTCGCCGCCGTGCTGCTCCTCCCGCTCTCCGCCTGCGCCAACGACGCCGCCACCTCCACCCACGGCGCCGCCGCCCCGGCCGGTCGGCAGGTCGACGGACCCAAGGTCAAGATCATGGTCGGTGGCCTGGACAAGGTCATCTACCTGCCCGCGATGCTCACCCAGCGGCTCGGCTACTTCGCCGACGCCGGCGTCAACGTCGAGCTGATGAGCGAGCCGGCCGGCGTCAACGCCACCACCGCCCTGCTGGCCGGCGACGTCCAGGGAGCCGTCGGCTTCTACGACCACACCATCGACCTGCAGGCCAAGGGCAAGCACGTCGAGTCCGTGGTGCAGTTCGCCCAGGCGCCCGGAGAGGTCGAGCTGGTCTCCACCAAGCAGGCCGACGCGATCAGGTCCGGCGCCGACTTCAAGGGCAGGAAGCTCGGTGTCACCAGCATCGGTTCCTCCACCGACTTCCTCACCAAGTACCTCGCGGTCAAGAACGGCGCCGCCGTGAGCGACTTCAGCCCGATCGCGGTCGGCGCCGGCCAGACCTTCATCGCCGCGCTCCAGCAGGGCAGCATCGACGCCGGGATGACCACCGACCCGACCGTCGCCAACGTCCTCGACAAGGGCCTCGGCAAGATCCTCTACGACATGCGCACCCCCGAGGGCTCGCGCCAGGCGCTCGGCGGGCTCTACCCCTCGTCCTCGCTGTACATGAACACCGAGTGGGTGGAGAAGAACCGGGACACCACCCAGAAGCTCACCAACGCCTTCGTGAAGACCCTCAAGTGGATGTCCACCCACACCCCGGAGGAGATCGCCGCGAAGATGCCCGCCGACTACGCGCAGGGCGGCGCCGAGCAGTACGCGGCGGCGATCAAGTCGACCCTGCCGATGTTCACCACCGACGGGGTGATGCCGGCCGACGGCCCCAGGACGGTGCTCGCGGTGCTCGCCGCCTTCCACCCCGACGTCAAGGGCAAGGAGGGGACGGTCGACCTGTCCAAGACCTACACCACGGAGTTCGTCGGCAAGGCCACCGGCTGAGGCCCTGCCGCCGCCGCGGTCCCGCGCTCACCCCCACGGGCGCGGGGCCGCTACACGCCCCGTACGGACAGCACGTCCATCCGCGAGGGCGTCCCCGCCGCCTTGCCGCAGCTCTCCGGACGCGCCGGCTCGCTCACCGTCTCGATCACGTCCACCTCCCAGGCCCGGCCGTCCCGGTGGATCACCCGGACCAGCCAGCGGCCCTCGCCGTCCGGCCGCTGGGCCAGGGTCAGCGCGTCCACCCCGGTCTCGCCGGTCGCCAGCCGCACCGCGTGCTCCGCCGCCTGGCCCGGACGCTCCCAGCCCGAGCAGCCCCGGGCCCACTCCGGCACCATGTGTCCGGCAGCCGTCGCGGCCAGTACCTCCTTGGCGGTCTCCGCCGTCAGCCGCCCGTACGCGTAGCCGTACGGCAGCACCAGCATCGTCGGGGCGAACCGGTGCCCGCCCAGGTGGGTCACCTCCCACACCTCGCTGTGCCCGGCCGCCGCCAGCTCCGCCGCCAGCGGACGGCCCAGCAACGCGCAGCAGCGGTCCCGGCGGCCGTTGGTGCACACCAGCGCCAGCGGGCCGCCGACGTGCTCCACCCCGAAACCCGTGTGGTCGCCGACCCCCAGCGCCGCGAAGTCCAGCTCCAGCAGCTCGGCCGGATCGGCCACCTGCGCCCGGCGCACCCAGCCGCGGCCCGGCACCGTGTGCGCCACGACCACCTCGTGCCGCGTCGTCGGCAGGCAGTCCGCGTGCCGGCCCGGTCGCCGGATCAGCGCGATCCGCACCCCGGTCCCCGCCGTGGCCTCCTCCAGCGCGCGTCCGGTCGCGGGGTCGAGGTGGCTCTCCCGCAGCGCCTTCGCGCCCCACGGGCCGTTCTGCTCCAGCAGCAGCCAGGTGGTCGCCACCGCGGCCGTGGCGGTCAGCGGCTCCGAAAGTTCACGCGACACGGTCGCACAGGTGCTCACCCGCGTAAGGCTACCCTCAGCGGTTCGGCCCGGTCCGGGAGCCCGAGGAGGGCGGGGAGCCCGCAGGCACCCCGCCCTCCTCGGGCTCCCTCCCGCTACGCCGGGCCGGCGACCACGGCGATCGGAGTGGTCACCGGGGTGCCCGAGCCGTCGCGGCGCGGGTCGCGCTCCGGCAGGTCGACCGGGGCGCCCTTGGCCGTGGCGGCGCGGGCCGGAGCGGCGCCGGCCCAGGCGAAGGTCAGGCCGTCCTCGCCGCGCAGGAAGCGCTGGCAGCGGACGCCGCCGGTGGCACGGCCCTTGCGCGGGTACTGCTCGAACGGGGTGACCTTCCAGCTGGTCTGCTCGTCACCGGCGAGGGTGCCCGAAGCCCCCGCCACCGAGACCACCACCGCGTCCGCGGCCGGGTCGACCGCCGTGAACGACAGCACCCGGGCGCCATCCGACAGCTTGATGCCCGCCATGCCACCCGCCGGGCGGCCCTGCGGACGGACCTGGCCCGCCGGGTAGCGCAGCAGCTGGGCGTCCGACGCGATGAAGACCAGGTCCTCCTCGCCGGTGCGCAGTTCGACCGCGCCCACCAGCTCGTCACCCTCCTTGAGAGCGATCACCTCGAACTCGTCCTTGTTCGCCGGCCACTCCGGCACCACCCGCTTCACCACGCCCTGCACCGTGCCCAGCGCCAGGCCCGGCGAGGACTCGTCCAGCGTGGTCAGCCCGAGCACCCGCTCCCCGGCCTCCAGCCGCAGGAACTCGTCCACCGCCGCACCGCCGGCCAGCGTCGGCGACGGCGTGGGCGGCAGCGCCGGCAGGTCGATCACCGGCAGCCGCAGCACCCGGCCCGCCGACGTCACCACGCCCACGTCCGCGCGCGCCGTCGCGTGCACCGCCGACACGATCACATCGTGCTTGGAGCGCTTCTCCGACACCTCGAACGGCTCGCCGTCCGCGGTGCGCGCCAGCAGCCCCGTCGAGGACAGCAGCACCCGGCACGGGTCGTCCGCGACCTCCAGCGGCACGGCCAGCGCCGCCGCCGGGGCCGCCCCCGCCTCCAGCAGGACCGTGCGCCGCTCCGTCCCGAACTGCTTGGCCACCGCGCCCAGTTCGGACGACACCACGCTGCGCAGCCGGGTGTCCGACTCCAGGATCTCGGTCAGCTCCGCGATTTCCGCGGTCAGCTTCGCCTTCTCCTGCTCCAGCTCCACCCGGTCGAACCGGGTCAGCCGCCGCAGCGGGGTGTCCAGGATGTACGCCGTCTGCGTCTCCGACAGCGAGAAGCGCTCCATCAGGCGCTCCTTCGCCTGCTGTGCGTTGTCACTCGACCGGATGATCGCGATGACCTCGTCGATGTCGACGAGCGCCACCAGCAGACCCTCGACCAGGTGCAGCCGCTCCTCGCGCTTGCGCCGGCGGAAGTCGCTGCGCCGGCGCACCACGGTGAAGCGGTGGTCGACGTAGACCTCCAGCAGTTCCTTCAGCCCGAGCGTCAGCGGCTGGCCGTCCACCAGCGCCACGTTGTTGATGCCGAAGGTCTCCTCCATCGGCGTCAGCTTGTACAGCTGCTCCAGGAGCGCCTCCGGCACGAAGCCGTTCTTCACCTCGATCACCAGCCGCAGCCCGTGCTCGCGGTCGGTCAGGTCCTTGACGTCCGCGATGCCCTGCAGCTTCTTCGCGTTGACCAGGTCCTTGATCTTCGAGATGACCTTCTCCGGGCCGACGTTGTACGGCAGCTCGGTCACCACGATGCCCTTGCGGCGGGCCGTCACCGACTCCACCGTCGCCGTCGCCCGGATCTTGAAGGTGCCGCGGCCCGACTCGTACGCGTCCCGGATCCCCGACAGGCCCACGATTCGCCCGCCCGTCGGCAGGTCCGGACCGGGCACGAACCGCATCAGCGTGTCCAGGTCCGCGTTCGGGTGCTTGATCAGGTGCCGGGCCGCAGCCACCACCTCGGACAGGTTGTGCGGCGGCATGTTCGTCGCCATGCCCACCGCGATGCCCGTCGCGCCGTTCACCAGCAGGTTCGGGAACGCGGCCGGCAGCGCCAGCGGCTCCTGCTCACTGCCGTCGTAGTTCGGCCCGAAGTCGACGGTGTCCTCGTGGATCGACTCCACCATCGCCATCGACGCCGCCGTCAGCCGCGACTCGGTGTAGCGCATCGCGGCCGGCGGGTCGTCGTTGCCCAGCGAACCGAAGTTGCCGTGCCCGTCGATCAGCGGCAGCCGCATCGAGAACGGCTGCGCCATGCGCACCACCGAGTCGTAGATCGACGCGTCACCGTGCGGGTGCAGCCGACCCATCACCTCGCCCACCACGCGCGCGCACTTCACGTGCGCGCGGTCCGGGCGCAGGCCCATCTCGTTGGCCTGGTACAGGATCCGGCGGTGCACCGGCTTCAGACCGTCCCGCGCGTCGGGCAGCGCACGCGAGTAGATCACCGAGTAGGCGTACTCCAGGAAGGAGCCCTGCATCTCGTCCACGACGTCGACATCGAGGATCCGCTCCTCGAAGTCTCCGGGCGGCGGGGTCTGCGAACTGCGGCGGGCCATCGCGGCGGGGCTCCCTTACGTGTCGCTGGCTGTGTCGTCGGTCGATCGTCGGCCGTCGTCGGTCGGTCGGACGGGCGTCGCCGTCCTGCTCCCCGCCCTGTCGTCGGACCCGTCAACCGGGCGCCGTCAACAGGGGACGGCGCCCCCATTGTGGACCCTCGCGCCGACACTCCCGGTCAGCGGCCCTCTTCCGCCCCTGGCGAACGCCCCGTCCGCGCGGACACAAACACACCTTCCGCGCGTTGCACCACAATGGGGGACGCCACACGAACCCCGACATCGACGACGGGAAGGACCCGAGCGCATGGCCAACCCGGCCCCCGCCTCCAGCCGAGGCATCGCCATCACCGAGCACCGCCTGGCCAACGGCCTGCGGGTCGTCCTCTCCGAGGACCACCTCACCCCGGTCGCCGCGGTCTGCCTCTGGTACGACGTGGGCTCCCGGCACGAGGTCAAGGGGCGTACCGGCCTCGCCCACCTCTTCGAGCACCTGATGTTCCAGGGCTCGGCCAACGTCTCCAACAACGGCCACTTCGAACTCGTCCAGGGCGCCGGCGGCTCGCTCAACGGCACCACGAGCTTCGAGCGCACCAACTACTTCGAGACCATGCCCGCCCACCAGCTGGAGCTCGCCCTCTGGCTGGAGGCCGACCGGATGGGCTCGCTGCTCGCCGCCCTCGACGAGACGTCCATGGAGAACCAGCGCGACGTCGTCAAGAACGAGCGCCGCCAGCGCTACGACAACGTCCCGTACGGCACCGCCTTCGAGAAGCTCACCGCGCTGTCCTTCCCCGACGGCCACCCGTACCACCACACCCCGATCGGCTCCATGGCCGACCTGGACGCGGCCACCCTGGAGGACGCCCGCGCGTTCTTCCGCACCTACTACGCGCCCAACAACGCCGTGCTGTCCGTCGTCGGCGACATCGACCCCGAGCAGACCATCGCCTGGGTCGAGAAGTACTTCGGCTCCATCCCCGGCCACGACGGCAAGCAGCCCCCGCGCTCCGGCGAACTCCCCGACACCATCGGCCGCGAACTGCGCGAGGAGATCCACGAGGACGTCCCTTCCCGCGCCCTGATGGCCGCCTACCGCCTGCCGCACGACGGCACCCGGGAGGCCGACGCCGCCGACCTCGCGCTCACCATCCTCGGCAGCGGCGAGTCCAGCCGCCTCTACAACCGGCTCGTCCGCCGCGACCGCACCGCCGTCGCCGCCGGCTTCGGCCTGCTGCGCCTCGCCGGCGCCCCCAGCCTCGGCTGGCTCGACGTCAAGACCTCCGGCGACGCCACCATCCAGCAGATCGACGCCGCCGTGGACGAGGAGCTCGCCCGCTTCGCCGCCGAGGGCCCCACCCCGGAGGAGCTCGAGCGTGCCCAGGCCCAGATCGAGCGCGAGTGGCTCGACCGGCTCACCACCGTCGCCGGCCGCGCCGACGAACTCTGCCGCTACGCCGTCCTGTTCGGCGACCCCAAGCTGCTGAACGACGCCCTCCCCAAGGTCCTCGACGTCACCGCCGAAGAGGTCCAGGCCGTCGCCAAGGCCCGGCTCCACCCCGACAACCGGGCCGTCCTCGTCTACGAGCCGACCGCCGCCGCTTCCGACGCCGCTTCCGAAGAGGAGGGTGCCGCCGTATGAGCACCGACTACGTCCCCGCGATGACCTTCCACCCCCAGCCCCAGCCGGGCACCCCCAGCCCGTGGGCGTTCCCCGCCCCCGAGCGCTCCGCCCTCGGCAACGGCATCACCGTCCTGCACTGCCACCGGCCCGGCCAGCAGCTGGTCGCCGTCGAGGTCCTCCTCGACGCCCCGCTCGCCGCCGAACCCGAGGGCCTCGACGGCATCGCCGCCATCCTCGCCCGCGCCCTCAACGAGGGCACCGACACCCTCACCGCCGAGGAGTTCGCCGCCGAACTCGAGCGCGCCGGTGCCACCCTCGACGCCCACGCCGACCACCCGTGCATCCGGGTCTCCCTGGAGGTCCCCGCCTCCCGGCTCCAGCGCGGCCTCACCCTGCTCGCCGACGCCCTGCGCGCCCCCGCCCTCCCCGCGGAGGAGATCGAGCGGCTGGTCGCCAACCGTCTGGACGAGATCGTCCACGAGCAGGCCAACCCCGCCCGACGCGCCGCCAAGGCCCTCTACGCCGAGCTCTTCGACGCCGCCGACCGCCTCTCCCGGCCCCGCAGCGGCACCGCCGAGACCGTCAAGCCGATCGACCGCGCCGCCGTCAAGGCCTTCTACGAGGCCCACGTGCGCCCGGCCACCAGCACCGTCGTCGTGGTCGGCGACCTCACCGGCGTCGAGCTGCCCGCCCTGCTGGAGAGCACCCTCGGCACCTGGACCGGCTCCGCCGCCGAGCCCTCCGCGCACGCCCCCGTCACCGGCGACGACCGCGGCCGCGTCGTCATCGTCGACCGCCCCGGCTCCGTCCAGACCCAGCTGCTCATCGGCCGGATCGGGCCCGACCGCCACGACCCGGTCTGGGCAGCCCAGATCCTCGGCACCTACTGCCTCGGCGGTACCCTCACCTCCCGCCTCGACCGCGTCCTGCGCGAGGAGAAGGGCTACACCTACGGCGTGCGGGCCTTCGCCCAGCCGCTGCGCTCCGCCGCCGACGCCAGCGGGCGCGCGCTGCTGGCCATCAGCGGCTCGGTGGACACCGCCTCCACCGCGCCCGCGCTCGCCGACACCTGGACCATCCTGCGCACCCTCGCCGCCGAGGGCCTCACCGACGCCGAGCGCGACGAGGCCGTGCAGTTCCTGGTCGGCGTCGCGCCGCTGAAGTACGAGACCGCAGGCTCGGTCGCCGGCACCCTGGCCGACCAGGTCGAGCAGCAGCTCGCCGACGACTACCAGGCCGAGGTCTACCGGCAGCTCGCCGAACTGCCCACCACCGCGGCCACCGAGGCCGTGGTCGCGGCCTTCCCGCCGGACCGCCTGGTCACCGTCCTGGTCGGCGACGCCGCCGCGATCGAGGCGGACGTGCGGGCGCTCGGGATCGGCGAGGTCACCGTCGTCAGCTGACGCCCGCTGTCGTTGTCGTCCGGCCCGGTGGAGCGCACTCGCTCCGCCGGGCCGGACGCGTTTTTAAATCCGTTGCGGGCCCAGCCCGTTCCATGGATAGATGTTCCCCGACGCACAACACGTGCGAACTGCGACGAACGAAGGGAGGCGGTCACCATGCGGGTCGAGCGAGCCATACGACGACGCTCCCCAAGGCCGTATCTCCCCTGTTCCGCTCCGGCTGCCTGAGCGCACCCGCTTCTGAACTTCCCCGAGCCACGCCGGGATTCTTCGCGCGGCACTCTCATCTCTCCTGAACCACCCGACCCATGGAGGTCGTTCAACCATGACGTACACCGAGGTGCCCGGGATCCGGGTGCCGATCCGGATGTGGACCGACCCGGCGACGGTCGAGGGCGCGGCCATGCAGCAGCTGCGCAACATCAGCTCCCTGCCCTGGCTGCACGGCCTCGCCGTGATGCCCGACGTCCACCTGGGCAAGGGCGCGACCGTCGGCTCCGTCATCGCCATGAAGGGCGCGGTCTGCCCGGCGGCCGTCGGCGTCGACATCGGCTGCGGGATGAGCGCGGTGAAGACCTCGCTCACCGCCAAGGACCTCCCGGACGACCTGTCCCGCCTGCGCTCCAAGATCGAGCAGGCCATCCCGGTCGGCCGGGGCCTCCACACCGACCCGGTCGACCCGACCAAGCTGCACGGCTTCCGCGCGGCGGGCTGGGACGACTTCTGGCAGCGCTTCGACGGGGTGGCGGAGGACGTCAAGTGGCGCCGTGAGCGGGCGATGCAGCAGATGGCGACGCTCGGCGGAGGAAATCACTTCATCGAGCTGTGCGTTGATACGACTGGCGTGGTCTGGCTGATGCTGCACTCCGGCTCCCGGAACATCGGCAAGGAGCTGGCGGAGCACCACATGGGCGTCGCCCGCTCGCTGCCGCACAACCAGGGGCTGATCGACCAGGACCTCGCGGTGTTCATCGCGGACACCCCGCAGATGGCGGCCTACCGCCAGGACCTCTTCTGGGCACAGGAGTACGCCAAGCACAACCGCGCCCTGATGATGGCGCTCTTCCAGGACGTCGTCCGCCGCGAGTTCGCCAAGGCGAAGGTCGGCTTCGACGAGGTCATCAGCTGCCACCACAACTACGTCTCGGAGGAGACGTACGACGGCGTCGAACTGCTCGTGACCCGCAAGGGCGCGATCAAGGCGGGCAGTGGCGACTACGGGATCATCCCCGGCTCCATGGGGACGGGCTCCTACATCGTCCGCGGCCTGGGCAACGAGGCGGCGTTCAACTCCGCCTCGCACGGCGCCGGCCGCAAGATGAGCCGCAACGCGGCGAAGAAGCGGTTCACCACGCGCGACCTGATCGAGCAGACCAAGGGCGTGGAGTGCCGCAAGGACAGCGGCGTGGTGGACGAGATCCCCGGCGCGTACAAGTCGATCGAGAAGGTGATCGAGCAGCAGAAGGACCTCGTCGAGGTGGTCGCCCACCTGAAGCAGGTCGTCTGCGTCAAAGGTTGACGACCGGCGAAAGGCTCTGACGAACGCGGCTCGGTGAGCTCCCTCCCTGATCATCGGGAGGGGGCTCGCCGATTTCGCGTTTCGGCCCGGCATTTGGTACACGCCAATTCGCGGGGTTTTGGAGCACCCCCGGGCCTGCCGCGCCCGCGGTACCACATGGTGTCGCTGTGCGTATCGAACTTCGGCATATTCATAGAAGAATTTGATATTCGTGTTAAACGGCGCGGCGCGCTTTTAATTCGATGCCCCCATTTGTCCGGGTTGGCTGGTTTGTGGAACTTGCCCCTCCATTGAAGTTGTCGTGGGCAGGACTGAATAGCGGTGGTGGTTTCATCGTCATAGGGAGAAGCGCTAGGGCTTCGAACGCGAGAAACTGAAGAGGAGCCTACCGTGCGTTACAACGACTGAAATTCCAGATGCCGATTGGGCCGGCATCCCTCGCGTCCGTAATTGTCTGTCCGCGCCAATGGCGGGACCATTTGAATCAGGTGGATTCTCATGCGCTACAACGACTAATTTTATCGGCCGCAACCGCAGCGCAGCTCGGTACCGGCGGCGAGAATTGGGCGCCGGACCCGGCAGGTCCGGGTCCGGCGCACTCTCTTCGACCCAAAAGAGAGCCTAGGCCTCATAGGCCTCATAGGCCTCATAGATCGGTTCAAGAACCCTAGGAATTGTCCATGGAACTCCCGGTCCGGTACGACCCCCTCGACAGTGCGACTCTTCTCGACCCCTACCCGGTCTACGCCGGGCTCCGCGCGTCGGAACCCGTGCACTGGCACGAGAAGATGCAGAGCTGGGTGCTGACCCGGTACCGCGACTGCCAGGCTGTGTTGCAGAACCCCGGGGTGTTCGCGACGGACTGGCGGCGCGCCGGGGAGTCGGTTTCCGAGCCGTGGCTGAGCCTGCAGACCCTGGACCCGCCGGACCACGGTCCACTCCGCAGCCTGTTCATGAACGCCCTGCGCGCACAGGACCTGGAGGCCATCGGCAAGCGCGGCGAGACGCTCGTCGGAGCGCTGCTCGACGGTGTCGAAGGCAAGGCGGAATTCGATCTCATGTCGGAGGTGGTCGAGCCGCTCGCGCTGGCGACCATTTCGGAACTCATGGGAATCGATTCCCCCGACGTCCGGACCTTCGCCTCGATTTCAGATGCCATTGTGCGGAGCATGGATGCCGGCCTCGCGCCCGAGACGCCGCGGACGGTGTCGAGTCGGCTGCCGAACTCAGGCGGCTGGGAATCGAGGCGCGCGGCCAGCTGAGTGAAATGGTCGAGTCGTGGTTCACGGCCAATCCGCGTCCCGGCCTGCTGGCCCATGTGGCTGGCAACCGTGACAATGTGGAGGTCGCCGACTCCTTCGTTCGGAACACGGTTCGGGTGGTGTTCCAGCCCGGGTACAGCTCGATCGTCGCGGGCGCCGGAAACGCCATGCTGGCGCTGCTGCAGAACCCTGAGAAATTCGAGGAGATGCGCGACCCGGAGCTGCTGTCGAGTGGTTTCGACGAGCTCATGAGGTATGACGCCTCGGTGCAGGGGACCAGCCGCATCGTCACCGAATCCACCACCATCGGCGGTGTCCCGCTCAAGCGCGGAGACGTCGTTGTGGTGCTTTTCGGTGCGGCCAACCGCGATCCCGACAAGTTCCCCCGGCCGGACGAACTCACTCTGGACCGGACACCGAATCAGCACATGGCCCTCCCCGCCCTGGTCGCCGTGATCGCTTCGGCCGAGGAGCGGGTGACCTCGCACGCCACCGGCCAGTACCAGGGAGTCCTGGCCATCGGCCGTGGAGCCACCAACGTGGCCGGGCCGGTGGCGCTGGTCGCGGTCGTCGGGGCGGGCCAGTTCGGGTGGGCGGCACTCGCGCTGGTCTTCTTCGCGGCCGGGCTGGCGATGCCCGTGGCGACGCGGCTGCCGGTCGATGAGGGCGCGGCCCCGGCGGCGTGATCGGCAGTGGCGCCCGGTCGCGGCGGCCGCCCACCTGGAACCGGTCGTCCGCGTCCGAAACCGGTCATCCGCCGCAAGGACCGAACACCACGACAGGGGGTGTGCTGCCGGGCGGCACACCCCCTGTCGTCACCGGAAGGCTCAGGCCGCGGCGGGGAGCTCGTCGAGGCCTTCCTGGACGAGCTTGGCGAGGCGGTCGAGGGCCTCGTCGGCGTCGGGGGCGTCGGAGGCGAGGATGACCTCGTCACCGCCCTGGGCGCCCAGGGCGAGGAGGCCGAGCATGGAGGCGGCGTTGACCGGGTTGCCGCCCGGCTTGGCGATGGTGATCGGCACGCCGGTGGCCGTGACGGCCCGGACGAAGACGGAGGCGGGACGGGCGTGCAGGCCCTCGGCCCAACCGATGGTGACGCGGCGCTCGGCCATGAGACGTGCCTTTCCGGTGAAGCTGGTCACGGCCGTGCTCGGGGAGCGGGGGAAACGACCGTGTTGTCTAGACCAGTGTTGCACGCAGGCAAGCCCTCCGAGCCGCCCCGTTCGGGAGTTGTGATTGTTTCTTTTCGGGGCATAAGGACCGGCCGGTGGCCCCGTCCACCCTGCCGCGAGCACACGACCGGCGCCATTCGGCCCGCCGCCGGATAACCTGACGACTGTGGAAGACCCCGCGGTGGCGAACCCCGCGCAACCCGACTATCCGCAGCACTGGGAAGCCGACGTCCTGCTGCGCGACGGCGGCACGGCCCGGATCCGGCCGATCACCCCCGCCGACGCCGGGCGGCTGGTGGAGTTCTACGAGCAGGTCTCGGACCAGTCCAAGTACTTCCGGTTCTTCGCCCCCTACCCGCGCCTGTCCGACAAGGACGTCCGCCGCTTCACCCACCACGACTTCGTGAACCGGGTCGGCCTCGCCGTAGTGGTCCGGGACCACTTCATTGCCACCGTCCGCTACGACCGGATCGACGCCGACGGCCGCCCCTCCGACCACGGGACGGACGCCGAGGTCGCCTTCCTGGTCCAGGACGCCCACCAGGGCCGTGGTGTGGCCTCCGCCCTGCTGGAGCACATCGCGGCCGTCGCCCAGGAGCGCGGCATCCGCCGCTTCCAGGCCGAGGTGCTGCCGGAGAACCGCAAGATGGTGAAGGTCTTCACCGACGCCGGCTACACCCAGCACCGCAGCTTCGCCGACGGCGTGGTGCACCTGGAGTTCGATCTCGAACAGACCGACCGCTCGCTCGCCGTGATGCGCGCCCGCGAGCACCGCGCCGAGGCCCGCTCGGTGCAGCGACTGCTGACCCCGCGCTCGGTGGCCGTGGTCGGGGTCTCCCGTCACCCGCAGACCGTCGGTCGGGCCATCCTGCGCGACCTGCTGGGCGGCTTCGACACGGAGTTCGAGAGCCGGTACGAGCCCAAGTGCGAGCCGCGCGCCGTCCACGCGGTGAACCGCAACGCCCCGCCCGGCACCGAGCTGGACGGCATCCCGGTGCACCGTTCGATTCTGGACATTCCCGGGCCGGTCGACCTCGCGGTGATCGCCGTCCCCGAGGGCGCCGTCCCGGCGGCCGTCGCCGAGTGCGGCGTGCGCGGGGTGCAGGGCCTGGTGGTGGTCACCGCCGGCTACGCGGAGACCGGCCCGGAGGGCCGGGACCGCCAGCGCGCCCTGGTCCGCCAGGCCCGTGCGGCGGGCATGCGGGTGGTCGGCCCGAACGCCTTCGGCCTGATCAACACCGACCCCGAGCACCCGCTGAACGCCTCGCTCGCCCCGCACCTGCCCGACCGCGGCGGCTTCGGGATCTTCTGCCAGTCCGGTGCGATCGGCGTGGCCCTGCTGGAGGCCGCCCACAAGCGCGGTCTCGGCGTCTCCTCCTTCGCCTCGGTCGGCAACCGCGCGGACGTCTCCGGCAACGACTTCCTCCAGTACTGGGCCGAGGACGAGGCCACCGAGGTGGTGCTGCTCTACCTGGAGTCCTTCGGCAACCCCCGCAAGTTCACCCGGATCGCCCGCCGCCTGGCCGCCGTCAAGCCGGTCGTCGTGGTCAAGGGCGCCCGGCACACCGGCAGCCTGCCGCCCGGCCACGCCGTTCCCGCCACCGCCACCGGCCTGCGCGACGCCACCGTGGACGCGTTGTTCGAACAGGCCGGGGTGACCAGGGTGGCGACCATCACCGAGCTCTTCGACACCGGCGAACTGCTCGCCCAGCAGCCGCTGCCACCCGGCGACCGGGTCGCCGTGGTCGGCAACTCCGACTCGCTCGGCCTGCTCACCTACGACGCGTGCCTGAGCGCCGGCCTGCGCCCGCGCACGCCGGTCGACCTCACCACGGCCGCGACCGGCGAGAACTTCCGGATCGCGCTGGACGTCGCGCTCAGCGACCCCGCCGTGGACGCCGTGATCGCCGTCGCCATCCCGCCGATCGGCACCTCCGCGCACGCCTTCATGGGCGGCCGACTGACCGGCCCGGACGACCCCGAGATGGGCTCGGACGACCCGGAGATCGCCGCCGCCCTGCTCGAGGCGGGCACGCGCGCACGGGGATTGGACAAGCCCCTGGTGCTGGCCCACCTGGCCCTGACCGATCTGCCGGCCCGGCTGCGCCCCGGCGGCATCCCGGCCTACGCGGCGCCCGAGCGCGCCGTGCGCGCCCTGGCGCACGCCGTGCACTACGCCCAGTGGCGCCACCGCACCGCCGAGGCGGAGGAGACCGCGCGCGTCCCCGAGCTGGACCGGATCGACGAGCCCGGCGCCCGCGCCCTGGTGGAGGCGGCGCTGAGCACCCGCGCCGCGGTGTCCCGCCCGTCGCCCACCACCACCCTTGTTCGAGGCGCTACACGCCGCTCCTTCTCGTTGCGCACCCAGGCCGGCGGCGCCCGGATCACCCTGAGCGAGGCCGAGACCCACGAGCTGCTGGAGCGCTACGGCATCGACGTCTCGACCACGCTGCCCGCCCCGGACGAGGAGAGCGCCGTCAAGGCCGCCGAGCAGCTCGGCTACCCGGTGGCCCTGAAGGCGACCGCCCCGCACCTTCGCCACCGCCCCGACCTGGGCAGCGTCCGCCTCGACCTGACCGGCGAGCCGGGCCTGCGCCGTGCCCACCGCGAGCTGGACGCCCTGCTCGGCGGCGCGGCCGGGGCCGAGCTGGTGGTGCAGCGGATGGCCCCGCGCGGCGTGGACACCGTGATCGGCGCCACGGTGGACCCGGCCGTCGGCGCGATCCTCTCCTTCGGCCTGGCCGGCGCCCCGGCCGAACTGCTGGGTGACGTGGCCCACCGCCTGGTCCCGGCCACCGACCAGGACGTCGCGGGCCTGATCCGGGAGGTCCGGGCGGCGCCGCTGCTGTTCGGCTGGCGCGGGGCCGAGGCGGTGGACACCGCAGCCCTGGAGGAGCTGCTGCTGCGGGTGTCGCAGCTGGTGGACGACGTGCCGGAGATCGCCTCGGTGGACCTCGAACCGGTGGTCGTCGCCCCGCACGGACTGGCGATCCTGGGGGCGCGGGTGCGGGTCGCACCACTGCCCGTCCGCAGCGATCTGGGCCCGCGCGCGATGAGCACGCTGTAACCTTCCTTGGTTGCGCCTGCCCGTGGGCGCTGATGTCCGAAGCTCGGCGCCGCGCCGCCCGCTTCGTCGGCGGACCATGCCAGGATGGAGTTATGGCGAAGACCGGTACCACCACCACTCAGGACCTGCGCTCGGCGATCGAGCGCAGCGGCTACTACCCGGCCCTGGTGTCCGAGGCGGTGGAGTCCGCGGTGGGCCCGGAGCCGATCAGCTCCTACCTGGTGCACCAGGAGACGACCTTCGACTCCAACGAGGTGCGCCGGCACGTGACGGTGCTGGTGCTGACCGCGACCCGGTTCGTGGTGAGCCACACCGACGAACAGTCGGGGGCCGAGGGCAGCCCCGCGGTGCCGTTCGCGACGACCTCGACGGAGAGCGTCCGGCTGGACCGGATCGGCTCGGTCGTGGTGAGTCGGATGGTGGCCAACCCGGAGACGTACACCCCGGGGACGCTGCCCCGCGAGGTGGTGCTGACGATCGGCTGGGGTGCGGTGCAGCGCTTGGACCTGGAGCCAGCCGGCTGCTCGGACCCGAACTGTGAGGCCGACCACGGCTACACCGGTTCGGCGACGGCTGACGACCTCTCACTGCGGGTGAGCGAGGCCGGCGACGGCCCGGAGACGGTGGCCCAGGCGCTGGTGTTCGCCCGGGCGCTGTCCGACGCGACGATCAACAACGGCCCGCGGCCCTAGGGCGCGTCCCGCGGATCCCCGCCGGGTCCGCCGACGAGATCCGCCAGGCCCGCGCTGAGCTCCGCAGCTTCCGACCGCTACGAATCCGGTTCCATGTCCTTCGCACCCTCCGACGGCTACGACGCCTTCGAGATCCTCGACCCGGCCGCGGCCCCCGCGCCCCCGTACGGCAGCGGCTCGCTCTGCGACCTGCTCCCCTCGGTGGCGGCGGGCCTGGGCGTCCCCGGGTTCACCGCGACGCTGCCGATCGCCCCGGCCGACCGGGCGGTGGTGTTCCTGGTGGACGGCCTGGGCTGGGAGCTGCTGCTGCGCCACCCGGAGTACGCGCCCTTCCTGTCCTCGCTGGCCGGGAGCTCGCTGGGCGGCACCGGCCGTCCGCTGACCGCGGGCTTCCCGTCCACCACCGCGACCTCGCTGGCCTCGGTCGGCACCGGCACCCCGCCGGGCCTGCACGGGCTGGCCGGGTACACGGTGGCGGTGCCGGGCGCCGACTACCTGATGAACCAGCTGCGCTGGCAGCCGCACACCGACCCGCAGGCCTGGCAGCCGTACCCGACGGTCTTCGAGCGCACCCACCGGGCCGGGGTGGCGACCGCCCAGGTGTCCTCCCCGCTCTTCGCCCAGACCCCGCTGACCAAGGTGGCGCTCTCCGGCGGCACCTTCCTCGGCCGCACCACCGGCGAGGAGCGGATGGACCTGGCCGCCTCCTGGCTGGCCGAGCACGACCGGGCGCTGGTGTACACGTACGTCAGCGAGCTGGACGGCGCGGGCCACCGCTTCGGCGTGGACTCCGACGAGTGGCGGATGACGCTGGACGCGGTGGACCGGCTGGCCCGCCGACTGGCGGAGCAGCTGCCGCCGCGCTCGGCGATGTACGTGACCGCGGACCACGGCATGATCGACATCGCGCCGGAGGACCGGATCGACTTCGACGAGGACTGGGAGCTCGGCGCGGGCGTCGCCCTGCTCGGCGGCGAGGGCCGGGCCCGGCACGTGTACGCCGTACCGGGCGCCGCGGCCGATGTGCACGCGGTCTGGAGCGAGGTGCTGGGCGACCGGATGTGGGTGGCCACCCGGGACCAGGCGATCGCGGCGGGCTGGTTCGGCCCGACCGTGGACGAGCGGGTGTACCGGCGGATCGGCGACGTGGTCGCCGCGGCCCGCGACGACATCGCGATCACCGCCTCCCGCAACGAACCCGGCGAGTCCGCGATGATCGGCCTGCACGGCTCGATGACCCCGGTCGAGCAGTTCGTGCCGCTGCTCGAAGTCCGCGGCTGAGCCGGTCCCTTGACCTCCCTGTGCCCGAACCCCCTTGATGTGAAAGGCCCTTGCTCCACCCATGGCTGAACTGGTGTTCTTCTCGGGCACGATGGACTGCGGCAAGTCGACGCTGGCGCTGCAGATGGACCACAACCACACCGCGCGCGGTCGGCAGGGCGTCATCCTGACCCGCAACGACCGCGCGGGCGCGGCGACCATCTCCAGCCGCCTCGGCCTGCGCGCCGACGCGGTCGAGGTGACGGACGACTTCGACTTCCACGCGCACGTGGTGCAGCGGCTGTCGGCGGGCGGCCGGGTGGACTACCTGATCTGCGACGAGGCGCAGTTCTTCGCCGCCGAGCAGGTCGACCAACTGGCCCGGGTGGTGGACGAGCTGGACATCGACGTCTACACCTTCGGCATCACGACCGACTTCCGCACCCGGCTGTTCCCCGGTTCGCAGCGGCTGATCGAGCTGGCCGACCGGGTGGAGGTGCTCCAGGTCGAGGCCCTGTGCTGGTGCGGCGCCCGGGCGACCCACAACGCCCGGACGGTCGGCGGGGTGATGGTCGTCGAGGGCGCCCAGGTGGTGATCGGCGACATCTCGGTGAAGGAGGACGAGGTCGGCTACGAGGTGCTGTGCCGCCGCCACCACCGCCGCCGGCTGACCGCCGCGACCGCCCGCGCCTCGGTGCTCTCCCCGGACGTGCTGCCCTTCGAGGAGCAGCAGGCCTGACGCGCGAGCGGGCGAGTCCCCGCCCCGAGCGCCCTGGAGCCGAGTGGGCGAATCACAGCGGGGCGCGTCACAGCGTTTCGAGCACCGAGAAGTGCCCGCCCTGTGGGTCGGCGAGCCGAGCGGCCCGGCCGCGGGCGGTGTCGTGCGGTTCGACCAGGACACGGCCGCCGAGTTCGACGGCGTGATGGACGGTCAGCGCGGTGTCCCGGACGGCGAAGTGGGTGCGCCAGCGCGGCGGGTGGCCGCGCAGGTCGGCGTGGTGGCGGATGCCCGCGACCGGGCGTCCGCGCACCATCAGCGCGGACTCGCCGTCGGTGGGCCGGACCGGGCGGTCGAGCACGGTGGCGTAGAAGACGGCGGCGCCGTCCGCGTCCGGGGTGAGCAGTTCGGCCCAGGCGGGCCCGCCGGGTTCCGGCCCGGCCTCGCGGCCGAGGTGCTCCTCGCCCTGCCAGAGGCCGAAGACGGCGCCGGAGACGTCGGCGGCGATCGCCACCCGCCCGGCGCGTTCGGCCTGCAGCGGCCCGACGGCGACGGTGCCGCCGCACTCGCGCACCAGCTGGGTGGTGCGGTCGGCGTCGTCCACGGCGAAGTAGGTGGTCCACTGCACCGGGAAGCCGGTGGCGGTGGAGACGCCGAGGCCGGCGACGGGCTCCCCGTCGAGCTCGGCCCGGACGTAGGCGCCGAGTTGACCCGGCCCGGGGGAGTACGTCCAGCCGAGCAGCTCACCGTAGAAGGCGCGGGCGCCGGGCAGGTCGTCGGTCAGCAGGCTGACCCAGCAGGGCGTGCCCTGGGCCAGTCGGAGTTCCACCGCGGGCAATGCGGGCCTCCTCGTGGGTGGTTGGCGCACGGGAATCCTCGCGCGCGAGGGTGATGCTTCCACTCTGGCGCGCGCCCAACCCTCGGGCCGCGCGGAAAATCCGGCAAAGAGCGCACAAAGAGCGGTGGTTCGGGCGTGTCGGTGGATCTTGTCCGATCGGGCCCGGCGCCGCGGGCCCGGCAGGGATTTGCCGGACCCGCCCCGGGGTGCGTTGCGCGACAATGGCCGGCATGACCACCAACAACGAGGGTTCCCCGCTGATCTCCGCGGCCGAGCTGCGGGAGGCGCTCGCCTCCGCGCGCCCGCCGGTGCTGCTGGACGTGCGCTACCAGCTGGTCGGCGCCGTGCCGGGCGGCCCGACCGCGGCCGAGGAGTACCGGGCGGGGCACCTGCCCGGTGCCCACTTCGTCGAGCTGGACCGGGACCTCGCCGCCGTGCCCGGCGCCCCCGGCCGGGGCGGGCGCCACCCGCTGCCGGACCCGGAGGAGTTCGGCGCCGCGATGCGCCGCTTCGGGGTGAGTGAGGAGCGTCCGGTCGTGGTGTACGACGGCGCGGCCTCGATGGCGGCGGCCCGGGCCTGGTGGCTGCTGCGCTGGGCCGGGCACCGGGACGTCCGGGTGCTGGACGGCGGCTTCGCGGCCTGGCAGGCGGCCGGTCTGCCGGTGACGGCGGAGTTGCCGGAGCCGGGGGAGGGCGACTTCGAGCCGGCCCCGGGGCAGCTGCCGACGGTGGACGGGGACGGCGCCGCGGCCTGGGCGCGTTCCGGTCTGCTGCTGGACGCCCGGTCGGGGGAGCGCTACCGGGGCGAGACCGAGCCGGTGGACCCGCGGGCCGGTCATATCCCGGGCGCGGTGTCGGCGCCGACGGCGGAGAACGTGGGCCCGGACGGGCGGTTCCGGCCGGCCGCGGAGCTGGCGGCCCGGTTCCGGGAGCTGGGCGCGGGCGAGCGGGAGACCGCGGTGTACTGCGGTTCGGGCGTGACAGCGGCGCACCAGATCCTGGCGCTGGAGGTGGCGGGCCTGAACGCCACGCTGTACCCGGGTTCGTGGAGCGAGTGGTCGAGCGACGAGAGCCGCCCGGTCGCGGTGACGGACCAGCCGGGCTGATTCCGGATGCGCCGAAGGGGCGGGAGGCCGAGCCTCCCGCCCCTTCGGCGTCGTCCTACTCCTGCTTCTTGCGCCGGCTGCCGAAGACGATCTCGTCCCAGCTGGGCACGGTGGCCCGGCGACCGGGCCGGACGCCGTCCGCCTCGGCCTGCCGGTCGGTGGTGCCGACCAGGCGCTCGCGGTGCGGGGCGACGGCCCGCGGCATCAGGATGTCGGCGTAGGCCGAGCCCGCACCGACCGCCGGGGCGGCGGCCGCGGCCGACTCCTCGCTCTCCTCGGCGACCTCGGCGGGCACCGGTTCGATCGGGGTGGGGCCGCTGACGGCGAGGTCGCCGCGGAAGGCGGGGACCACGTCGAGCAGGCTGGTCAGCGAGTCCCGGGACTCGGCGCTGGCCTCCCGTGACTCGCGGACCTCGCGGGCCGACATGATGCGGTCGGCGGAGGGACGGTCGATCATCGGGCGGGGCGGCCGGTCCTGGGGGAGCCGGGCGATCCGCGGGAT
This sequence comes from Kitasatospora sp. NPDC058190, assembly GCF_042883685.1. Lineage (NCBI taxonomy): Bacteria > Bacillati > Actinomycetota > Actinomycetes > Kitasatosporales > Streptomycetaceae > Kitasatospora > Kitasatospora sp. NPDC058190. Next base: position 14,743 of record NZ_JBHVVI010000028.1, on the reverse strand, counting down.
GAACGGGAAGACCGAGTCCTCCTCGCGCTCGACGGTCTCGCCGATCAGCGCGCGGGCCTCGTCGTCGTTGGGCTGGACCAGGCGCCGGGGCGGGTCGTACGTCCACGACGCGCTGCGGCCCTCGCCGTCGGCCCGGTAGGAGAGGATGACCTCCCAGGTGCCGTCGTCGCGCCGCCAGGAGTCCCAGCGCTCGGTGTCCTTCTCGGCGCCGCGCAGCGCGAGCCGCTCGGCCACGGCCTCACCGAGCTGCGGCCCGGGGGACTCGCCGTTGCGACGGATGGCGGTCTTGCGGGCGCGCTCGGCCATGAAGGCGCGCTCGGCGAGGACCGGACCCTCGAAGCGGCGGACGCGGTCGACGGAGATCCCGGCGGCCTGGGCGACCTCCTCGGCGGAGGCACCGGCTCGTATCCGGGCCTGGATGTCCCGGGGCCGCAGATGGCTCTCGACCTCGATCTCGATCTGGCCGAGACGCGGCCGGTCGCCGCGGATGGCGGCGCGCAGCCGCTCGTCGATGGGGAGGGTGTACTCCGTGCTGTCGGCAGCCTTGAGCACCAGCCGTGTGCCGTCGTTGCTGACGGCCACAACCCGCAGTTCGGGCACGGTTACCTCCCGGGTGGTGCCTGCCGACGTCACCTGCGTCGCTGCTCCCGTACTGAGTGTGGCCTGCCCACTCGCGACTGGCCACAACCTTGCTGAGTTCCCCGGCGTGTCGGGCTCACGCCCGGCCACGCCGCTGTGGCACGGTTGCCTTTTTGCCACGTCATCCGTCGACGTCGCGCCTGGGTGTCCCGGCCGTCCTCGCACGAGCAGAGATCGCGACGATCCGGGACCGGCGTCGCCGTGCGTGTCCGTTCCGTGGCTCTTCGTCAAGCTGCCGGTGTAGGCACAGTCGACAAGTCGACCCAAGGCTCGGGCTTTACGAACAGTACTCCATTCGTGGCATCCGGAGGGGCGGCTCGCCGCTCAAGTCTCCCGCGATTCACGGGAATCTCAAGAGCGCGCACCCCCAATGGCGGACCACCGGCGGATGAACGGTGATCATCTTCACACAATCCGGGAGTGCAGAACCGCATTTTCGTCCCTTGTGTCCTTCTTTGGGCAAGATAGAGAGGCTTGTTCGAGAAGCAGTCGTACGGACCGAGGGATGTTGATGCCGGAGTGGAGCCCCGCCGAGGAGGGCGGCAAGGAGGAGCGCAAGCGGATCGATCTGAGTGTGGCTCAGGTCGTGGCGAGTGCGCTGGCCGCGGTGGTGGGCGCGCTGCTCGCCTCCGAACTCGGCGTCTACGGCACGATCATGGGCGCGGCCGTGGTGAGCATCGGAGCCACCACCGGCGGTGCGGTGTTCCAGCACATCTTCCGGCGGACGGGCGAGCAGCTGCGCGAGGCGGTGGACCGGGGGCCGAACCAGGCCGTGAACACGCTGCGCCAGGTACCGGTGGAGCCGGAGCATCCGGCTCAGCCCGCGGAGCGGCCGGACGGGCCGCCGATGATCACCTCGGAGTGGAACGAGCCCCAGGTGGTGCGGGCGCGCCGGCGGTGGACCTGGAAGACCTACGCGGCGGTGTCCGGGCTGGTGTTCGTCCTGGCGATGACGCCGATCGTGGCGTTCGAGCTGGCCACCGGGCAGCCGGTGTCGGCGACGGTGAAGGGCGAGTCCGGCAACGGGACGTCGTTCGGCGGCGGGGTGACGCCCAAGACCTCGACGCCGCAGGACGCCCCGGCGGAGCGGCCGTCCTCCGGGAGCGGCGGGCGCGACTCGCAGGCCACGCCGTCCGGCGGCGCCTCGGCCCCGGCGACGACCCGGCCGAGCCGGGAGCCGAGCGCCACCCCGAGCAGCGGCGCCGGCGGGCAGGGCGGGAGCGCCTCGCCCTCGGCGGGCCCGAGCTCGAGTCCGTCGGCCGGTTCCTCGCCGTCGGCGGGCGGTGGCGGGAAGCCCACCGGTGGGGTCACGTCGCAGCCGCCCGCACCGAGCAACGCCCCGGCGGACGCGACGGTCGCCCCGCCGCTGTCCGCCGAGACCCCCGCGGGCTAGGCCCCCAGCACCCGCCGCAGGTAGTCGTTGCCGAAGACGCGCTGCGGGTCGACCTCGTCGCGCAGCGCGGTGAAGTCGCCGAAGTGGGGGTAGACGCCGGCCAGGTACTCGGCGTCGCGGGTGTGCAGCTTGCCCCAGTGCGGGCGGCCCTGATGGGCGGTCATCAGCTGTTCGACACCGGTGAAGTACCCCTGGTCGGCGGTGCCCCGGTAGAGGTGGACGGCGATGTAGGCGCTGTCCCGGCCGGAGGCGGTGGAGAGCCAGAGGTCGTCGGCGGGGGCGAAGCGGACCTCGACGGGGAAGCTGACCTTCCAGTCGGAGCGTTCGAGCAGGGCCTTCAGCTCGCGCAGCACCTCGGCGACGGCCGCGCGCGGGACGGCGTACTCCATCTCCACGAAGCGGACCTTGCGCGGGCTGGTGAACACCTTGTACGCGGTGTCCGTGTAGCTGCGGTCGGACCAGGCGCGGCTGGCGAGCGCGGCGATCGAGGGGATGGACCGGGGGAAGCGCCGGCCGATCCGGCAGGCGCCCTCCCAGACGGTGTTGGAGAGGAAGTCGTCCTCCAGCCACTCCTTGAACCGGGGCAGCGGGGCGGTCGGGCCCTGGCTGCGGTTGTTGCGCTTGGTGGCGCAGCGGTCGGTGTGCGGGAACCAGTAGAACTCGAAGTGCTCGTTGACGGCGGTGAGGTCGTCGAGGCGTTCCAGCACCTCGTCGAAGGCCATCGGCTGTTCGTGCGCGCTGAGCAGGAAGGCCGGTTCGACGCCGAAGGTGAGCGCGGTGATCACGCCGAGGGCGCCGAGGCCGAGGCGGGCGCCCTGGAAGAGCCGGGGGTTCTCGGTGGGGGAGCAGCGCTCGACGGTGCCGTCGGCGAGGACGATCTCCAGTGCGCGGATCTGGGCGGCGAGCGAGCCGGAGTCGCGGCCGGTGCCGTGGGTGCCGGTGCTGGTGGCGCCGGCGACGGTCTGGACCTCGATGTCGCCCATGTTGGTGAGGGAGAGGCCCTCGGCGGCGAGGAGCCGGTTGAGGCGGTTCAGCGGGAGGCCGGATTCGACGGTGACGGTGCCGGCCGCGCGGTCGATCCCGCGGACGGCGGTGAGCGCGTGCGGGCGGATCAGCAGGCCGTCGCCGGCCGAGGCGATCGCGGTGAAGGAGTGGCCGGAGCCGACGGCCTTGACGGTGCGGCCCTGGTCGGAGGCGCGCAGGATCTCCTTGGCCAGTTCCTCCGCGGTGCCGGGGGTGGCGGTCCGGCTGGGGAGGGCGCTCTGGTTCCCGGCCCAGTTGGTCCACCGGGTGCGGGTCGCGGTACTGGCCTGGGGCATGGCGCTGCCTCCTGCTCCGTGGCCGAACGGGTCGGCGCGGTCCGGGGGCGGTGGGCCGCCCTACCCGTGGGTAGGGCCACAGGTAGGGCGAGATTAGTCAGTTCACCGTTCGACGTCTACGGGTCGTTCGACCGCTTCCGCGGGCTCGTTCGCGGCGACTCCGGCGCGCAGGCGGCCGAGCCCGGTCAGCGCGACGAGCACTCCGAGGGCACCGGCTGTCAGTGGGACCCAGTAGCCGGCCGAGGCGCCGGAGGCGTCGACCACCCAGCCGCCGACCGAGGAGCCGAAGGCCACGCCGAGGGCGAGCCCGGTGGTGGTCCAGGCCATGCCCTCGGTGAGCTTCGCGGCCGGGACGAGCCGTTCGACCAGGGCCATCGCGGAGATGAGGGTGGGGGAGATGGCGACGCCGGCGATCAGCAGGGCGGCGCCCGCCGCGACCAGCCCGCCGACGCCGTGCAGGGTGGAGGCGACGAGCAGGATGGGGATCATGCTGAGCGCCATCATCACCACGCCGACGAAGAAGCGGGTGGACAGCGGGCTCCTGGGCTTGAGCGCCCCGTAGACGGCGCCGGCCAGGCCGGAGCCGACGGCCCAGACGGCCAGGACGACGCTGGAGAGCCCCTTGTGTCCCTGGGCGTCGGCGAAGGCGACGGTGACGATCTCGACCGAGCCGAAGATCGCGCCGGAGGCGACGAAGGTCAGCACCAGGACGATCAGGCCGCCGTTGAGGATGGCGCTGCCGCTACCGTCGGCCGAGGCCGGATGGACCGGCGGTTCGGTGCGGCGCTGGGCGGTGAACAGGGCGATGCCGACGGCGAGCGCGATGACGGCCACGAGGACGCCGGACTCGGGGAACACGTTGGTGGCCAGGCCGATGGCGAGGATCGGGCCGACGATGAAGCAGATCTCGTCGACGACGGCCTCGAAGGAGTACGCGGTGTGCAGCTTGGCGGCGTCGTCGCGGTAGAGGTGGGCCCAGCGGGCACGGACCATGGCGCCGGCGCTGGGCATGACGCCGAGGCCGACGGCGAAGAGGAACAGCGTCCAGGACGGTGCGCGGAAGTGGGCGCAGAGCAGGAGCCCGGTCGCGGCGGCGACGGTGAGCGCGGTGGCCGGGACGGCGATGCGGCGTTGCCCGCGGCGGTCGACCAGCCACGAGACCGCCGGGCCGAGCGCCGCGGCGGCGATCGCCATCGTCGCCGAGACCGCACCCGCGAGCCCGTACGACCCCGTCAGCTGGGAGAGCATGGTCACGATGCCGATGCCGGCCATGGAGATCGGCAGACGGGCTATGAACCCGGCGGAGGAGAAGGCCGCGGTGCCAGGGGAGGCGAATATTCGGCGGTAGCTGGACAGCACGGGAGCTCCGGACAGGGGGTAAGGAACAAGGCTGGCGAACACAGCTTACGCGGGTTGGCAAACGGTATTTTCCGGACACCCGCGCGGCCCCGGCGCCGGGCCCCGTCCCCTCAGTGGCAGGATCGGTGCCATGTCCGACGCGCGCAAACCCTCCCCCTCCGGCGCCGCCCCGTACGACGCCCTGCTGCTGCTCTCCTTCGGCGGGCCCGAGGCCCCCGAGGACGTCGTCCCGTTCCTGGAGAACGTCACCCGCGGCCGCGGCATCCCCAAGGAGCGCCTGAAGGAGGTGGGCAAGCACTACTTCATGTTCGGCGGGGTCAGTCCGATCAACGAGCAGAACCGCGAGCTGCTCGCCGCCCTGCGGAAGGACTTCGCCGAGCACGGGCTGGACCTGCCGGTCTACTGGGGCAACCGGAACTGGGCGCCCTACCTGGTGGACACCCTGCGGGAGCTGGCCGCCGACGGCCACCGCCGGATCGCCGTGCTCGCCACCAGCGCCTACGCCGGCTACTCGGGCTGCCGCCAGTACCGGGAGAACCTGGCCGACGCGCTCGCCACCCTCGCCGAGGAGGGCCGCCCGGCGCTGACCGTCGACAAGCTGCGGCACTTCTACAACCACCCCGGCTTCGTCGAGCCGATGATCGACGCCGCCCTGGCCGCCCTGGAGCAGCTGCCCGAGGACGTCCGCCCCGGCGCCCGGCTGGCCTTCACCACCCACTCCATCCCGGACGCGATGGCCGAGACCTCCGGCGCCCCGGAGGACCCGGCCCGCGGCACCCCCGGCGGCGCGTACGTCGCCCAGCACCTGGATGTGGCCCGACTGATCGCCGCGGCCGTCGCCGAGCGCACCGGCGTGGCCGACCGGCCGTGGCGGCTGGTGTTCCAGAGCCGCAGCGGCGCCCCGCACATCCCGTGGCTGGAACCCGACATCTGTGACCACCTGGAGGCCCAGCACGCCGACGGCGCGCCGGCCGTGGTGATGGTGCCGATCGGCTTCGTCTCCGACCACATGGAGGTCAAGTACGACCTCGACACCGAGGCCGTCGCCAAGGCAGCCGAACTCGGCCTGCGGGTGGTCCGCGCCGCCACCGTCGGCGCCGACCCGCGGTTCACCGCCGCCGTGCGCGAACTGGTCCTGGAACGGGCCGCCACCGAGCGCGGCGAGACCGTGACCCGCTGCGCCCTGGGCGCCCTCGGCCCCAGCCACGACGTGTGCGCGGTGGCCTGCTGCCCCAACCCGCGCGCCCCCCGCCCGGCCGCCGCCGAGCGCTGACCCCCTCCGGAGGAGAATCCCGTGTCCACCCCCGCCCCGCCCGACGACCGGCTCCTCGACGACCTGCTCGACGTCGCCCTGGACGCGGCCCGGCAGGCCGGCGCCCTGCTGCGCGACGGCCGTCCCGCCGACCTCGGCGTGGCCGGCACCAAGAGCAGCCCGGTCGACGTGGTTACCGAGATGGACCTCGCCTCCGAGAAGCTCCTCCTGGAGCTGATCGCCGACCGCCGTCCCGAGGACGGCTACCTCGGCGAGGAGGGCGCCGAGCGCCCCGGCACCAGCGGGGTGCGCTGGGTCGTCGACCCGCTCGACGGCACGGTCAACTACCTGTACGGGCTGCCCTCCTGGGCGGTCAGCGTGGCCGCGGAGGTGGACGGCCGCGCCGTCGTCGGGGTCGTCCACGCCCCGGCGCGCGGCGAGCTGTTCCACGCCGTCCTCGGCCGCGGCGCCCGCCTCAACGGCCGTCCGCTCTCGGCCCGCCCGGCCCCGCCCTGGGGCCAGGCGCTGATCGGCACCGGCTTCAACTACGTCCAGTCGGTGCGGGTGCGCCAGGCCGAGGTGCTGCTCGCCCTGATGCCCGAGGTGCGGGACGTCCGCCGGGGCGGGGCGGCCGCGGTGGACCTGTGCGACGTGGCCGCCGGGCGGCTGGACGGCTACTACGAACGCGGCCTCGCCCCCTGGGACCACGCGGCCGGCTGCCTGATCGCCGCCGAGGCCGGCGCGCTGGTCGGCGGCCGTCCCGGGCACGGCCCGGACAGCCGGCTGACCGTGGCCGCCGCGCCGGGCGTGTACGAGCCGCTGCAGGAGCGCCTGGCCGCGCTGCGCGCCTGGGCGGACTGACCGGGCGACCGCGGCGCCGGCCGCCTCGGAGCCCCGGGACGAAACCCCTCCGGAGATGCGAAGAGCCCTGGCACACGGGGGATGCCAGGGCTTGGGGTTTCGCACGGCCCCCGTAGGACCGCAGGTGCCGGAGGACCGGCGTCGGGTCAGGCGGCGGTGCGGTGGCGCTCCAGCACGGTGTCCACACCGTGCTCGGCGGCCAGACGACGCAGGTCGTCCAGCTCGGACTGCTCCACCTCGGCGAGGAACTCGTCCCCGGCCTCGATCGCGCGGTGCAGATCCTGCTCGGCGTTGGCTATGCGCTGCAGGATTCCGGCCTTGAAGGCGTCCATACGGGCCCCCTTACTTTGTCGGACGTGCACGGTCGTACGTTCTCCGCCCCGAGGAGGTCTGGCCAGCGAAAGCGTCCGGGCCGGCAGGTGGTGGATCTCCGGTCGGGCGCGGAGACGGCCTTCGGCCGCTCCCGGTGACATCCCAGCCCCAGGGCCGGCGCGGATGAACGCACGGCGGGTGGGTGCGATCGGCCAACAGCCAGATCGCGGGTGTGCAGCTGTCCTCCCCGCCCGGGGACCGGGGAAACCTCCCGTCGCGAGAAAGTTGCCCGCGTCACAGTCCAAGCGGAGTGGTCCCGGCACGAACGGTCACCGCCGCGGGACCGCACTCCGTGCCTGGGCGGCAGCTTATCGCTGCTTTACCGCAGGACCAGGCAGGATGGAGGCACCGTCGGAGCCGCGCGTCCGCTTCCGGGGCCGGCCTGGAGAAGGGACAACGACCGTGCGGGTTCTCGTCGTCGAGGACGAGCAGCTGCTTGCCGAGGCCGTCGCGACCGGCCTGCGCCGCGAGGCGATGGCCGTGGACGTGGTGTACGACGGGGAGGCCGCGCTCCAGCGCATCGCGGTCAACGACTACGACGTGGTCGTCCTGGACCGCGACCTCCCGCTGGTGCACGGCGACGACGTCTGCCGCAAGGTGGTCGAACAGGGCCTGGCCACCAGGGTGATCATGCTGACCGCCTCCGGCGACATCAGCGACCGGGTCGAGGGCCTGGAGATCGGCGCGGACGACTACCTTCCGAAGCCGTTCGCCTTCAGCGAACTCGTCGCCCGGGTCCGGGCGCTGGGCCGCCGCGCGACCATCCCGCTGCCCCCGGTACTGGAGCGGGCCGGCATCTCGCTCGACCCCGGCCGGCGCGAGGTGATCCGCGAGGGACGCACCGTCCAGCTCGCCCCCAAGGAGTTCGCCGTCCTGGAGGTGCTGATGCGGGCCGGCGGCGCCGTCGTCTCCGCCGAGCAGCTGCTGGAGAAGGCCTGGGACGAGCACACCGACCCGTTCACCAACGTGGTGCGCGTCACCGTGATGACGCTGCGCCGCAAGCTCGGCGACCCGCCGGTGATCGTCACCGTGCCCGGTTCCGGCTACCGGATCTGACTGGAACACGCCCCCGGGAACCCGCCCGAGGACTCCCCGCCGCATCCCGCGCCCGCCCCGGCGGACGCCCCGAGAGGACCATCATGACCACCCCGCCCCCGGCCGGCGGGCCCTCCGGCGCGCCCGCCGGCGGCCCGCGCGCCGTACCGCCCAGGCCCGTCCACCCGCCGCGCCCGGCCCGGCAGAACCAGCACGAGACCTACGTCCCCGGCGACGGCCTGCTCGCCTGGCTCCCCTTCCGCCCGACCATCCGGATGCGGCTCACCCTGCTCTACGGCGGGATGTTCCTGATGGCCGGCGTGGTCCTGCTGCTGGTGATGTACTTCTTCGTCCAGCAGTCGCTCCAGCAGGTCGGCCAGCCGCACCTGGTGCTCAACGGCATCCCCGTGCGGACGCCGGACGGCCAGCTCATCACCAACCAGTCCGCGCTGGACCAGTGGCTGAACGACCAGAGGTCCTTCCAGGCCGGCCAGGCGCTCAACGACCTGCTGCGCAAGCTGCTCACCGTCCTGGTCTGCCTCGCCGTGATCGCCTTCGCGGCCGGCTACGCGATGGCCGGCCGGGTGCTGCGCCCGCTCGGCCGGATCACCCGCACCGCCCGCGACGTCGCCTCCTCCGACCTGCACCGCCGGATCGAGCTGGACGGGCCGGACGACGAGCTCAAGGAGCTCGCCGACACCTTCGACGACATGCTGGACCGGCTGGACCGCTCCTTCGACTCCCAGCGCCGCTTCGTCGCCAACGCCTCGCACGAGCTGCGCACCCCGCTGGCGATCAACCGCACCCTGTTGGAGGTCCAGCTCTCCGACCCGGCCGCCTCGCCCGACCTCCAGCAGCTCGGCAAGACCCTGCTGGCCACCAACGAGCGCAGCGAGCAGCTGGTCGAGGGCCTGCTGCTGCTCGCCCGCAGCGAGAACGAGCTGACCGACCGCCGCCCGGTGGAGCTGTCCGAGGTGGCCACCCGGGCGCTGGAGCAGACCCGGGCCGAGGCGGACAAGCGCGAGGTCGAGCTGCGCTCGAAGCTCGATCCGGCCGCCGTCGGGGGCAACGGCGTGCTGCTGGAGCGGCTCGCGCTCAACCTGCTGCAGAACGCCGTCCGCTACAACACCCCGGGCGGCTGGGTCGAGCTGGCCACCGCCGAGGTGCCGGGCGGGGGCGAGCTGGTGGTCTCCAACACCGGCCCGGTGGTGCCCGGGTACGAACTGGAGCACATTTTCGAGCCGTTCCGCCGGATCAAGGGCGCCGACCGCACCCGCAGCGACAAGGGGGTCGGGCTGGGCCTGTCCATCGTCCGCTCGGTGGTGCGCGCCCACGGGGGCACCATCGAGGCCACCCCGCGCGCCGGCGGCGGCCTCACCATGCGGGTGCGCATCCCGACGCCGTAGCGCCCTCCTGGGCCGTTCCCGAGCCGTAACGGGCCCCCTGGGTCGCCGCGTCCCGTGGGCGACCGTTCCCTGCCGCCCCCGTCAAGCCTGTCAAGACGACATCAGGCCTGACGGGGGCGGCTTGTCATTTGCGGCCCGAGCAACTTACGGTGTCGTAACCTACGCAGCCGTAAGTGCGTCCGCCGGTGGGTTCCACCGACGGCTCCGCACGACGTGTGCCCGCCCTACGCGCCCGTCCCGCGCGTGCCCGTCCCCCGGGAGCAAGACCGTGACCATCGCCCCTGTGCAGAGCAGCACCTCGCTCGGATCGAGCGGCTGGACCGACGCGCGGCTGATCCTGGCCCTCGAAGAGGTCGTGGAGAAGGAGCTCAACCGCCACCTGGGCGTGGCCAAGGAGTGGATGCCGCACGAGTTCGTCCCGTGGAGCCAGGGCCGTGACTTCGACGGCGTACTGGGCGGCGAGGCCTGGAACATCGAGCAGTCGAAGGTGACCCCGCTCGGACGGGTGTCGCTGGTGGTGAACCTGCTGACCGAGGACAACCTCCCCAGCTACCACCACGAGATCGCGACCATGTTCGGCCGCGAGGGCGCCTGGGGCACCTGGGTGCACCGCTGGACCGCCGAGGAGGGCCGGCACGGGATAGCCATCCGCGACTTCCTGCTCGCCACCCGGGCCGTCGACCCGGTGGAGCTGGAGCGGGCCCGGATGAACCACATGTCGGAGGGCTTCGAGTCCGACAACGCGCACAGCATGCTGCACTCGGTCGCCTACGTGGCCTTCCAGGAGCTGGCGACCCGCATCGCGCACCGCAACACGGGCAAGTACGCCGGCGACCCGTTGTGCGAGCAGCTGCTGGCGAAGATCGCCAACGACGAGAACCTGCACATGGTCTTCTACCGGAACCTGCTGAAGGCAGCCCTGGAGATCGCCCCGGACCAGGCCATGCGCGCCATCGCCGACGTGGTCACCGGCTTCCGGATGCCCGGCCACGGGATCCCCGGCTTCGAGCGCGCCGCCGCGCAGATCGCCCTCGGCGGGGTGTACAACCTCCGCATCCACCACGACGACGTGCTGCAGCCGGTGCTGCGCAAGCTGCGCGTGATGGAGATCGGCGGCCTCGGCCCGGAGGGCATGGTGGCGCAGAACGAGCTGGGCGTGTTCCTGGACGGGCTGGACGGCCAGGCGCGCAAGTTCGAGGAGCGCCAGGCCGCGATGCTGGCGCGCCGGGCGGCCCGTCGCAGCGCCGAGTAGGGTGCGGCGACGGCACGTCGTCGAGGGGTCGGAGTGGGTGGATTTTCCGTGATTTGCCCCGGAAGATTCTGAACGTGACCAAGCTCACACTGTGTCGCTCCATGGTGTCGGGTGACCCCGGAGAGTGATCACCCTGTTGGAGGTGCCGATCGCCGTCCGTGACCGGAATCCGGTCTGGCTGCGGCCTGGAGGGTTGGTCGGCATCCCTGGTGGGCAAGGGATTTGGCGGACATCAGTACGGACTTCGCTCACTGAGCGTCGCTGACCCGGCGGGCGTTTGGCGGGTCGGCGATGGCCCAGCGTGAGGCCTCTGGAGGCCCAACGGATCACCCCAACGGAGCCCTGGCTGAGTGTCGATTGAGTAACAGGGCTTGAAGTAAGGCAAAATCTCCGCCTCGGGTCGGGCACAAGACCGACCCCCCATGCGTTACGTGCGCTGGAGATACCGCACACACCGCACAACCCGGAGGGGGAGAGCGAAAAATGGCAACGGACTACGACACCCCACGCAAGACCGACGACGAGCTCAACGAAGACAGCATCGAGGAACTCAAGGCTCGGCGGAACGACAAGGGCGGCAGCTCGGTCGACGTCGACGAGTTCGAGGCCGCCGAGGGCATGGAGCTCCCGGGCGCCGACCTCTCGGGCGAGGAGCTCGCGGTCCGCGTGCTGCCGAAGCAGGCCGACGAGTTCACCTGCATGAGCTGCTTCCTGGTGCACCACCGAAGCCAGCTCTACAGCGAGAAGAACGGCAACCCGATCTGCCGGGACTGCGGCGCCTGAGCACCGCAGCGGACAGCGACCGGTGCCCGTGGCTCCCGCGGGACCGGCACAACGCCCCTTCCGGCCCCGGGCAGCGGGGCCGGACGGCAGGTCCGCGGGCCGTCCGCAGGGACGGTCCCGGGAGGACGGAGTCGTTCGGCGGCGCGTCGGCCAGTACAGCACTGGCAACCATGGCAATAGCCAGTACGGCGTCGGCCAGGACAAAGTCGTAGGGACGGTCCCGCAGCAGCGGAACCGTCCCTCTCGGTTTTCTCGGCCTTCTCGCCCCGGCGCGCCCCTTACGTACGGGTGCCGCGCCGCGCCTCGTCGAGTGCGTCGGCCAGCTTCATCGGCGAGCGGGTCGACAGGTACAGGTAGGGCGTCGGGTCGGCCGGGTCGTCCACCTCGACCCGCAGCGCGGTCGGGACGTAGCTGCGCAGCAGCATGAAGGCGCGGGGGTCGGCCTTCGGGCCGCGCCAGGCCGTGGCCTCGGCGGGGCTCAGCGCGTGCGCGGCGCCCAGCGCTTCCACCGGGATCCGGGCGGGGCCCGCCACCAGCGAGCCCTGGACCACGCGGATCCGGGCCGAGCCGTAGCTGCTGATCGCCACCGCGCCGGCGGCGATGCCGGCGACCAGGCCGACCAGCGCGGCCGGGCCGCTGACCCGGATCAGGATCAGCGCGAGGGTGAGGCCGACTGCGACCGGGAGCAGCCACCAGGAGCGCGGCACCGTGAGGCGTTCGTCGTACATGCCCTCCATTGTGGGTGCCCTGACGCCCGGAGCGGGACGCCACCCCCGGCGGAGGCCTTGCTACCCCTGGGTAGGGTGGGTCGGCGTGACCGGTACGACACCCCCCACCACCCCCACCGACCGGCCGGCGCCCGCGTTGCCGCCGACCCCGACCACCCCGCCGCCGGACGCCGTCCTCCCGCCGCGGGCCCCCGAGGCGCCCGCCCCCGGCACCCGGCTCGGCTCCCACTACGAGCACTGCTTCGGCTGCGGCCCGCAGCACCCCGGCGGCCTGCGGATCGACGCGGTCGCCGGTGAGGGACTCGACGTCACCGCCGAGTTCACCGTCCGGGACGTTCACCAGGGCGGCCCCGGGTTGGCCCACGGCGGCGTGCTGACGACGGCGATGGACGAGACCCTCGGCACGCTCAACTGGCTGCTGCACGCCCCCGCAGTGACCGGCAGGCTGGAGACCGACTTCCTCCGCCCGGTGCCCGTCGACTCGGTGCTGCACCTGCGCGCCTGGGTCACCGGAGTGCACGGTCGCAAGATCTACAGCGCCGCCGAAGCGCGGATCGGCGGCCCGGGCGGACCGGTCGCCGTGCGTGCTCAGGCGCTCTTCATTCAGGTGAAGCTGGAACACTTCACCACGCACGGTCGTCCCGAGGACATCGAGAAGGTCCTCGACGACCCGGATCTGATGAAGCGCGCACGAGCCTTTGAGGTGAACCCTTGAGCGAGACCCCCCGCCCGCCGCTGGACGTCCTGATCAGGCGCGTCGACCCCGAGCTGCCGCTGCCCGAGTACGCGCAGCCCGGGGACGCCGGTGCCGATCTGCGCACCGCTGTCGACGCCGAGCTGGCCCCCGGCGAGCGGGCTGTGCTCCCCACCGGCATCGCCATCGCCCTCCCGGACGGCTACGCGGCCTTCGTCCACCCCCGCTCCGGGCTCGCAGCTCGTTGCGGAGTTGCGCTCGTGAACGCCCCGGGGACGGTCGATGCCGGGTACCGTGGAGAGATCAAGGTGATCGTCGTCAATCTGGACCCGCGCGAGGGGGTCAGCTTCCGCCGAGGGGACCGGATCGCCCAGCTGGTCATCCAGCAGGTCGAGAAGGCCCGCTTCCACGAGGTGGCCGAGCTGCCGGGGTCGGCACGCGCCGAGGGCGGGTTCGGGTCGACCGGTGGCCACGCCGCGGTCTAGCATTCCCGCGGCCTCGCAGGAAGCCGAGCAGGTATTCGCATCGGTCTTGGACCGGGAAGGACAGTGACCGTGTTCCGTCGTCGCCAGAAGAGCGAGGACGCTGTCGAGCAGCTCGCCGACGACGCCATCAGCGCCGACGAGACGGCCGATGACGTCGAAGGTTCCGCCGAGAGCGAGAACGTGACCGAGCTGGACCCGGCCGACAAGTTCGGCCTGCCGCCGGCCCCGCGGCCGGACGGCCCGTGGGACCACTCCGAGCTGGAGAACCCCGAGGAGGGCCGTGTCGACCTCGGGGGACTGCTGGTCCCCGGGGTCGAGGGCATGGAGCTGCGCGTCGAGGTCGCCGGTGACGCGATCGTCGCCGCCACCCTCGTGCTCGGCAACAGCGCCATCCAGCTCCAGGCCTTCGCGGCCCCGAAGTCGGAGGGCATCTGGGGGGAGGTCCGGGAGGAGATCGCCAACGGCATCACCTCGCAGGGCGGAATCGTGGACGAGGAGGAGGGCCCGCTCGGCTGGCACCTCCGCGCCCAGGTCCCGGTGCAGCTCCCGGACGGCACCCAGGGCGTGCAGCTGGTGCGCTTCGTCGGCTGTGACGGTCCGCGCTGGTTCCTGCGCGGCGTGATCTCGGGCCAGGCCGCCGTGCAGCCCGAGATGGCCGGCATCCTGGAGCAGGTCTTCCGCCAGACCGTCGTCGTGCGTGGCGAGAGCCCGATGGCGCCCCGCGACCCGATCGTGCTCAAGCTTCCCGAGGACGCCCAGATGGTTGCCGACGGTGGTGGGGCTGCTGCCGCCGCCGGCGAGGGCGAGAGCCGCTTCGGCGGCACCGCGCTCGACCCGTTCGCTCGCGGCCCGGAGATCACCGAGGTCCGTTGACCGGGGCCGCCTGGTCCGGTTCGCCTGATCCGGATTGTCGGATCTGATCGCCGCCGCATCGCCCCCGCCCGGGACCCCGGGCGGGGGCGATTTGCATGTGGCGGGTCGGTCCCCGTACAGTTCCGGAGTCGCCGCGGGAGACCGGGGTGACAAAGCGGAAAGCAAATCCGATGAATGAAACTCCGGTAAACGGAGCGGAAAACATCTGATAAGCTGGAAACACGAAAGAACGAAGCGCCCGGAGGGCCCGCTGGAAGGCGGTCCGAAGGAAGCGTCCGTTCCTTGAGAACTC